>NZ_DAHVSH010000118.1:0-7089 GCF_027324685.1 Haloactinopolyspora sp. | reverse complement strand
TAGGTGATGCATCAACTAGATGCGGCGCGATCACGGAAGGAGCGGGATGAGCGGACAGGTGCGTGCGCTCCGGCTCGGCATCGACCTGGGCTCGGTGGACGACCCGTCGACGGCAGTCGAACTGGCCGGCGCGGCCGAGCGGCTCGGGTACGACTACGTGGTCGTACCGACGCCCGCCGACGAAGCGGCATGGGAGCCGTGGACGCTGCTGAGTTGGATCGCCGGGCGTACCGAGCGCATCGCCCTGGTGGCGTCGAGCCTGGATCTGTCCCAGCGCCATCCCAGCGTCCTGGCGCGGGCGGCAGCGAGCCTCGATCTGCTCGCCGCAGGCCGGGTCACGCTCGGACTGGCCGACGGATCGGCCGATGCAGTCACCATCCTGCGCCGGATGTGGGACACCTCGGCCGACAGGGTCCACCACCACGGTCGCTACCAGGTGGCCGGAGCTGAGCCCGGTCCACTGCCGGCGCACGACATCGCCGTGTGGTTGGGCGGGCCGGAGTCCTCGGCGATCGAAGTCGCCGGACAGGTCGGTGACGGGTGGATCGACCACCTCGATGACGCGGGGACGCAACAACTCGTTCAACGGCTGCGACAGCTCGAACGCGAGACGACACGTGCCGGGCGCGACCCGCGTGAGCTCCAGCGCGTCGTGACCCTGCCTGGCAGCGCCGACGCCGAGATCGAACAGGTGGCGGCGCTGATCGCCGACCACCGCATCAGCACCGTCGTGCTGCGGGTCGACGACGCGATCACCATCGAGCGGCTCGAAACCTTCGCCGAAGAAGTCACCGCACCGCTGCACGTAGCCGCCGAGCAAGCGGTGGCCGGTGGGACGATCACGACGCGGCCACTGCGCCGGGCCGACGTCCGGGCCCGTCGCCGCCCCGGCATCGACTACGACGCGCTGCCAGCGACACTCGCGGAAACCGCTGTGGAGCCCGGCGATGTGCGATACGCCGCTGTGCGGTCGACCTACATGCGTGGCGGAGCGCCCGGCCTGGTGCTGCGGCCGCGGACCACGGCGGAGGTGGCCGACGCCGTGGCCTACGCGGGGCGGCACCGGCACCTGCCGCTCGGCGTACGCAGTGGCGGTCACGGCATCAGCGGGCGGTCCACGAACGACGGCGGTCTGGTCATCGACGTCGGCGCGCTCAACGACATCGAGGTACTCGATGCCGACCGGCGTCTGGTTCGGATCGGGCCGGGAGCCCGGTGGCGCGACGTCGCCACCGCGCTGCACCCCCACGGTTGGGCCCTCACCTCCGGCGACTACGGCGGTGTCGGCGTCGGGGGCTTGGCCACCGCGGGCGGCATCGGGTTCCTCGGTCGGCAACAGGGGCTGACCATCGACCACCTCCAAGCGGCCGAGCTGGTTCTGGCCGACGGTTCGCTGGTTCGCGCCAGTCACACCGAAGAGCCGGACCTGTTCTGGGCGGTACGCGGCGCCGGAGCGAACTTCGGCATCGCCACCGCGTTCGAGTTCGTCGTCGACGAGGTTCCCGACGTCGGTTGGGCCCAGCTGGCCTTCCGCGTCACCGATCCCGCGGCGTTCCTCGTGCAGTTCGGTCGTGCTGCCGCCGAGGCGCCGCGAGACACGACCGCGTTCCTGGTCATGGGCGGTCCTGACAGCGCCCACGTGATGGCGATGGTCGCCTCTGACGACCCGAACGTCGTCGTGTCGCGGCTCGAGCCGCTGGCCGCGCTCGCGCCCTTGGCTCAGCAACACGCCGTGATCGCGCCGTACGCCGCCGTGATGAACATGTTCCCCGACACTGCGCACCAAGGGCGCGGCGAGCCGATCGCGCGCTCGGGCTTGATCGACGCGCTCACCCCCGAGGTCGCCGCCGTCAGCGCGAATCTGCTCACCAGTGGCGCGGCCCAGTGGTTCCAGCTCCGCACGATGGGTGGGGCCATCGCCGACGTCGATGCGACCGCGACGGCCTTCAGCCACCGTGATGCTGCTTTCCACATCACCGTGATGGGACGCAACGCCCAGCGCCTCGATCAGCGATGGGACGAGCTGCGAGCGCACCTCACCGGCACCTACCTCAGTTTCGAGACTGACACCAGCCCGGACCGGCTCGCCGAGGCGTTCCCGCCGGACACGCTGGTGCGGCTGAAAGCGCTCAAAGCCCGGTTCGACCCGGCCAACCTGTTCCGCGACAACTTCAACCTCATGGCCGCACCCACCCCCATCAGGAGCACCGCATGAACGACTACGGACACGATCTGTTGTTCGGTACCTTCGTGACCCCCACGAGCCGGCCGGTGCACCACGCCGTCGAGCAAGCCGTCGTCGCCGAGCGAGCCGGGCTGGACCTCGTCACGTTCCAAGACCATCCCTACGTCGCGGCCTTCCACGACACGTGGACGCTCATCACCTATGCCGCTGCGCGGACCGAGCGCATCCATCTGACCGCCAACGTCACCAATCTGCCGCTGCGGATGCCCACGGTGCTGGCGCGCAGCGTCGCCACCGCCGACCTGTTGTCCGGTGGGCGTATCGAGCTCGGTCTGGGCGCCGGAGCGTTCTGGGACGGCGTCGAAGCGATGGGTGGGCGCCGGCTCAGCCCCGGTGAGTCGATCACAGCGCTCGAGGAAGCCGTCGCGATCATCCGCGACATCTGGGCCACTGAACAGCGCGGCGGCGTGCGGATGGACGGGGCGCACTACTCCGTGCGAGGTGCCAAACGCGGGCCGGCTCCGGCCCACCGGCCGAACCTCTGGATCGGGGCCTACAAACCGCGGATCCTGCGCACCGTCGGCCGTATCGCCGACGGCTGGCTGCCGTCTCTGCAATACCTGTCCGGCGGTGTCGCCGACCTGGCCGAGCTGAACAAGTACATCGACGAAGGCGCCGAGACCGCCGGGCGGGACCCCAGCGACGTACGTCGGTTCCTCAACATCGGCGGACAGTTCAGCTCCACGAGCCGGGGGTTCCTCGACGGCCCGCCGGAGCAGTGGGTGGACGAGCTCACCGACACCACACTGACCTACGGCACCAGCGGCTTCATCCTGGCCTCCGACGATGCTGCCACCACTGAGCTGTTCGCCGCCGAGGTCGTCCCCGCCGTACGCCGAGAGGTCCAGCGAGCCCGCACCTGACCCGCCTGACCCCTGAGTCAGCCGGGGGTCTCGGGTTTCGAGTGGTCCCAGTCGGCCAGCAACGTGCGCACCCCGGTGACCAGTGCGAGGGGCTGATCGAGCATGACGTGGTGCCCGGCGGCGGGGATCTCGATGACCGGCGCCGCCCGGCCGAGACGGTCGTACATCGCCGCGCTGATCTCGGTGGACACGATGCCGTGCTGGGCTCGGAACACCGCGACCCGGCAGTCCGGCCGCGTCAGCAGGTCCGGGCTGAAATGCGGGCGGAGAAAGATGCGCGGGTCGAACTTCCACGTCCATCCGCCCTCGACCGCCCGGATCGACGTCTCGGCGACGTGCGCGGCGACGTAGGGGAGCGTGCGCTGCTCGGGAACCGTCCTGAACCGCGCGAGAGCAGTCTGACGATCCGGGTAGGTACGCAGCGGGCCGAAGGCTCGCCGCTCGCGCGCCGCCAACTCTTCCGGCGTGATGTCGCGCACCGCCGTGTCGACGACGATCGCCCCGTCGATCTGCGCCTCGAACAGGGCCGCGGCCCGCAAGGTCACGAACCCGCCCATGCTGTGCCCGATCACGACCGGCGGCCGGCTGAACCCGGCGGCTGCGGCGACCGCATGGACTTCGTGCGCCCACGTGTCGAGGTCGTAGCTGTCCCGGCGATCGCTGTCGCCGTGGCCGGACAGGTCCAGCGCGACGACCTTTCCGGCCCCGGTCAACAGCGGCGCGACGTGATCCCACCACCGCGAATGCGCGGCGCCGCCGTGGACCAGGACGAGGCCCCGGTCAGCGCCTGAACCCCAGCTGCGATAGGCGATGGCCGCGCCGTCGACCGTGGTGCTCGCCTGCTCGGCCGGGGTGGCGAGCGCGGTGGTGAACCACTGCGGCGGGTGATCGGCAGGCGACGGGCACGCAGGTGTCATGGGCAGCATGCAAGCAGACCGCCCCCGATGTCGTCACATCGTCAGTTCACCTCCACCGGCACTCTGGCGATCGGCTCGTCGAACTCGGAGACCCGAACGACGACCTCGACGATCCACTCGCCGGACAGTGGCACGTTCACCGTCGTCTCGTATGAACCGGGAGCGGTCGAGGTGGCCTCGTACTCGAACGGGCCGAGGTCGGTGTCGGGCTGGGTGAGCCGTACCGTCGGCGGGTGATGCGGTGTCAACGCAGCCCCGGCGGCATCGGTGAGGTGGAACTCCAGCGTGTTGGAACCACGCGCGCCGGGTGCCAGCGTCAACTCGACGCGACCCGCACCTAGCTCGCCGTCCGCGGCGACGACGGCGGGTGTCGCGGCCGTGTCGTCGTCTTCGCGCGGATTCTGCTCGACGAGGAAGCCGGTGAGAGCCAGGATCACCATGATGACCGACGCCTCGATGCCCACCGTGCGCCGCAGGCCCGACGCCGCCGGGGCGCGGGCCATGCGGGGCAGCAGCCGGTAGCGGTTGTAGGCGGCCACGACCAGCACGGCACCGGCGAGGGTGACCTTGACGAGCAAGGTGATCCCGTATGCCGAGCCGAACAGCGCCGCCCAAGAACCGACGATCCGCCAGCCCAGGAGCACACCGGCGACGGCCAGGCCCGCGACCAGGAACGCAGCCGTCGCGGAGAACCGCGAGACCAACACGGCCGCCGGCACGGGATCGACGTGGGTGTCGCGCAAGATCACCCACAGCCCGATCAAGCCGCCGAACCACATCGCGGCACAGCTGACGTGCAGCACGTCACTGGCCACGACCAACCAGCCCGGACCGAAGGTGCGCGTGTGCCCGACCACCGCCAGTGAGCCCACGGCCAGCCCCGCCGCCGCGAGGGCCAGTCCCACGGATCCGGGGCCGGGTCGCGCCCATCTCGTCACGGCCGCACCGACGACGAGCCCGGCCGCTGCGAGCCACGCCGACTGACCGGGACCAGCGCTGAGCTGGGTGGCCCACGCGTCCGGGTCGGCCACGGCCTCCAGGCCGTCTCCGGTTTGGCGGGCACTGGTCAGCGGTAGCGAGACCAACTGCGCGAGAACGGCGAGGCCGGCGCCGACCAAGGTCAACGCGCGGATCCGCCGCGCACCAGCGGACGGGCGCAAGCGAGCGGGCAGCAGGACCATCTGGAACACCACGAGACCCGCAGCGCCGAGCAGGCCGAGATACCCGACGCCGTGGACGAGGTAGGTCACGAGGTCTACGGCGTCGCGTTCCTCCTCGCCGGCGACGTCGACGGTGGTCTGACTGGGCGCACCGACACTGAAGGTGAACGCACCGGCGATCGGGTGCGAGTCGGCGGAGATCACCCGCCAGCTCACGACATAGGTGCCGTCGTCGATCTCGGCGGGCAGTTCGGCGATGACCTGCTCGTCCAGCGCGCGGGTCACGACGTCGACGTCGGCACCGGAGGGGTCGAGGACGCGCACGCCGTTGTCGACCAGGTGGACCGGTTCGCTGAACGTCAGCGTCACCTCGCCGGGCGAGTCGGCCACGACCGTCCCGTCCGCCGGATCGGTGGCTTCCAACTGCGCATGCGCGGCCGCGGGCGTGTCACCCACCGCCGCCAGAAGCACGAAGATCAGCCCGGTGAGCGCGGCGAGCACAGCCGCTCGCCGACTCACCAGGCCCGGTTCGGCTGTCACGCCACCCGGCGGGTACGCAGCAACGCGATGGCGCCGAGGGCCGCGCCGATCATCCCCGCGACCAGCCCGGCGACGCCCCATCCGGTGCCGGAACCGGAGTCGTCGTCGGCGGCCGTGGCAGCTCCGGCGGGCTCGTCGTCCGCGAGGGTGGTGGTGTCTTCGGCGGCGGACTCGGCCGCGGTGTCTTCGGCGGCGGACTCGGCCGCGGACTCCTCGGCGTTCTCCGATTCGGGCTCGGTGACGGTGACCAGCGGCGCCGGTGCGTCGAGCGAGTCGGGGTCCTGTCCCTCGGCGGCGAGCTGAACCCAGGCGGTCTCGCCGTCCTGGCACGTCTGCACCGTGGGGAAGGCGAGGGTTTGCCCGGCGGCGCTGTCGGGGAGCTGGACCGACAGTTCGAACGCGTCGCGCAGGTGGTCGGGCAGGGGAGTGGACGCGGTGTAGACGACCTGGCCGACGCGTTCGGTGAGCTGCGTGCCGTGGCTGTCGGTGACCGGGCTGTCCAGCTCCACCATGACGGCCTCGGCGGTCCAGTTCGGGTTGACCGTCGGGGTGACGCTGAGGATCTGCTCGGGGATCTGGATGGCGACCCGCGTGGTCGGTGATCCGTCGCAGCCGTGCGGGATGGAGAAGGTCAGCACCGCGTATGAGCCGGCGCTGCCTTCGCTGGGGCTGACCGTGACGTGGGCGCCGGCCAGCGCTGCGGAGGCGCAGACGAGCGCAGCGGCACCGCAGGTGGCGCCGGCCAGGCGGGCGATGGTGGGCAAGGGAGATTTCATGAGGGGGCTCCTTGCAGCCGGCCGGTTGAGCGCGGGCCGGCACGTTCGACGGGATGGGCGCGCGAGAGCCTGCGCCGCCGGCGATCAACGGCGCGGGCTCACGCCGCAGGCGGTCCCCGTCGAGTTGCTCCACCAGCAGGAATGCGCCCGTCTGCGGGGGCCCGGTCGGCGGTGGGGACCACGGCGAGCTGGGCACCGGCCGCAACCAGTCGCGTGCTCGGCACCCGGGGCAGACCGGCCCAGCTCCACAGTGCCCAGATCAGTTGCTCGCCGTAGGCCAGCAGCGCACTGGCCAGCGCGGTCGCCACGATGTGCCCGCCGATCATCATCGGGCTCGGCATCAATGCCATGTCGCCGCCGTGCATGCCGTGATCCATGTGGCTGGACGGAAGCGTCATCATCACGTGCAGTGCGACCTGCGACAGCATGACGACGGTGCCGATTCCGGCGAAGCTGCGCCGGCGCTGGGCAGCAGCCACACACACGACGCTCAGCGCAAGCCAGCCGACCACGGTCTGCCCGGTCAGGTGTACCGGCCCTCCGGCGGCGGCATGGCCGGCTGCGGACAACGCCAGACAGACGTGTGCG
>NZ_DAHVSH010000106.1:0-24028 GCF_027324685.1 Haloactinopolyspora sp. | reverse complement strand
TGGCCACGATGGTCAATCTCGGCGCGCGCTATCTGTTCTGGCGGCGCAACCACAACGCGATCGTCGGTGACACGCCGAACATCCGGGTGAAACGAGGCCCGCGCGTCATCGAGAGCGGGGGCGAGCACGGCCGCTTCCGCGCCCAGTGAGAATCGACCGGACGAGCTCAGGACGGCATGGGTGCGAAGTCGCTGAGCTCGAAGTGCAGCGTTCGGGTGCGCATGAACGTGCGATGCGCCAACGGCACGACCAGTCCGTGCAGGAATTTGTACTTGCGAGCCAGCAACCGCGCGGCGCGGCGGGCTTCGTCGCCGTCGAGTAGGCGGGCCTGCGCCTGCAGAGTCGGTCCGGTTGGCTCTCCCGGAACGTGGCTGCGCAGAACCGTACCTCCGGGAAGTTGCGCAGGCGTTTGCTCTTGCCCGACTTGTCGTACGTGCGCACGTACGCGTGGTCGCCGTCGACGACGATGCTGACCGGGGTCGGTACCCAGGTGCCGTCACGCTTGCGGGTGCTGAGCAGGATCGTGCCTTGCCGGACGAACGCTTGCAAGGCGGCCGGCGTCGGGGTTGGTGTGCTCATGGTGATGACCTCATCGATCGGGAAGTAAGTAGTTACTTGCCACGGTGCCATCGGATCATGGCATCGACACGGGACAGGTTGCTCAGCGAGGGCATGCGGCTGTTCGGCGAACAGGGATACGCGGCGACATCGGTGGCGCAGATCGAGGCCGCCGCCGGCTTGTCGGCCGGGTCCGGCAGCCTGTACAAGCATTTCCGCTCGAAAGAGGAGTTGCTCACTGCGGGGCTGGAGCGGCTGCTCAGCGGTGGGGAGTACGCGACGCCCGCACTGGCGGCGCCGGAGGGATCCGGCGTGGCCGAGAAGCTGAGCGCCGTCGCGCGCGCCGGACTGCGTCGCCTCGACGAAGACCGTGATCTCAGCCGCTTGCTGTTCCGCGGGTTGGAATCCTTCCCTGCGCTGTTGCAGCGCTTCGGCGATGAGGAGATCAGCCGTGTTCATCGAGCGACGACGGCGATGCTGACCGAACTGGCCGGCGAGCGCGCCGACGACGTCGATTGGGCGGCGGTGGCCCTGGTCCTCCAGGGGGCGACGGCGCACTACTGGCTGCTGAGCGACCTGTTCGGCGAGCACCCGACCGGTATCGACGAGGGACGGTTCGTCGACGCGCTCGTCGCCATGGCCACGGCGCTGATCGCCGGCACGGCAACGGCTCGAGACGAGTCGCCGTCAGGGCCCTAACGGATTTATCAGTTGCAAGATTTCGTAAGTGATACATTGATCAGGTGACGACTCCGCTACATCAGGTGAAGGCCGACTTCTTCAAGACGCTCGGGCACCCCATCCGTATCCGGGTCCTCGAGCTGCTCAGCGAGCGCGAGCACGCGGTGAGCGAGATGCTTCCGCACGTCCAGGTCGAGCCGTCGCACCTGTCGCAACAGCTGGCCGTATTGCGTCGCGCCGGCCTGGTCACCACCCGCAAGGAAGGCTCCGGCGTCTACTACTCGCTGACCAGCTCGCATGTAGCGGAACTGCTCAGCCAAGCCCGCATCATCCTCACCACCGTCCTGGTCGGCCAGGCCGAGTTGCTCGAAGACCTGCGCGCCGACGCCGCGGGAGCCGGCGACCGGACGGCCCCTCAGTGAGGTTCCTGACCACCCCTGTTGTTACGTGAAAGTGTGCGATGGGTCTGCTACGTAAGATCATCAAGACCGGTCGGGTGGCCGAGCCCGCCCCGCCGAAGCCGGAGGCCGACCAGCCCGAGCACCGTGCCGAACTGGGCCAGCTGGCCGGTTCGGTCCAGGTGCGTCACGTGGACGCGGGTTCGTGCAACGGCTGCGAGGTCGAGATCGGCTCCGCGTTCGGCCCGGTCTACGACGCCGAACGCTACGGTGCGCGGCTGGTGGCCTCACCACGGCATGCCGATGCATTGCTGGTGACCGGGCCGGTGACGCGCAACATGACCGAGCCGCTGCGGCGCACTTATGACGCCGTGCCGGCGCCCAAGGCAGTGATCGCGGTCGGCGACTGCGCACGCAACTGTGGCGTGTTCGCCGGTGCGTACGGCGTGACCGGCGCGGTCCGTGATGTGGTCCCGGTGGACGTGGAGGTCGCGGGCTGCCCGCCGCGGCCGGAGGCGATCGTCGAAGCGTTGCGTGGGCTGGCTGGGCGATGAATCCAGTTGGACTGAGCTGGGCGGTCGCGCTCGGCGGGACGGTCGCGGCTGCGCTGGCTGCTCTGGCCGGGCCTCATCGCAGCCGACGCGTCGTGGTCGGTGTCCTCACGGCGATCAGCGGCGCGGCCGGTGTCGCTGCCGGGGTGGGCGCGCTGACCGGCTCGACGTTCACCGTGGCGCTGCCTGAGCTGCTTCCGCTGTTCGGCCTCCGGTTTCACCTCGACCCGCTCGGCGGGGTGTTCGTCGCCGTCACCGGCGGCGTCACCATGGCCGCGGCCGTGTACGGGATCGGCTACACCCGCCAGGGGCTCGAGGGACGAGTGGTGCAGGCCGGTGTCCCCGTCTTCGTGGCCTCGATGTTGCTGGTTCCTGCCGCGGCGAGCGTCGCGACGTTCCTGGTCACCTGGGAGCTGATGGCGCTGACGTCGTTGCTGCTGGTCCTCGCCGAGCACCGGCGACGGCAGCAGGTCGCCGAGGCGGGGTTGTGGTACGCGGTGATGACCCATCTGGGCCTTATGGCCATCATGATCGGGCTGGTGCTGCTGGCTGCGCACGCACCCGACGACGGGTTCGCGGCGCTGCGCGACGCCGCCGGTGGGCTGTCGCCGGCGATGTCGGCCACCGTGTTCGTGACGACGCTGGTGGGCTTCTCGTCCAAGGCGGGGGCGGTGCCGCTGCACGCGTGGCTCCCGCGGGCACACCCGGAGGCGCCGAGCCACGTCTCCGCGCTGATGTCGGCGGCCATGGTCAGCCTCGGTGCGTACGGCATCATGCGGGTCGGGTTCGACCTGCTCGGCGGCGGCCCGCGCTGGTGGTGGTGGCTGGTCCTCGCCATCGGCGTGGTGTCCGCGGTGTACGGGATCCTGCAGGCCGCGATGAGCACCGACCTCAAGCGGATGCTGGGCTACTCCACGACCGAGAACATGGGATTGGTACTGATCGGCCTCGGTGCAGGCGGCATGTTCGCTGCAGCCGGTCAGCATGTGTTGGCCGGGCTCGCGCTGGCCGCGGCGCTGCTCCACGTGATCAACCACGCGGCGTTCAAGACACTGCTGTTCCTCGGGGCCGGCTCGGTCCTGCACGCCACCGACACCCGTGATCTCGACGCCCTGGGCGGACTACGCGACCGTATGCCGGCGACGACGGCGCTGTTCGGGCTCGGCGCGCTGGGAGCCTCCGCGCTGCCGCCGGGCAATGCGTTCGTCAGCGAGTGGCTGTTGTTCCAGGGGCTGGTGCACGGCCTGCCGAACGGTGGTCCGGGAACCTATGTCGTCGTGCCGATCGCGGTCGCGGCCGTGGCGCTGACCGCTGGGTTGGCGATCGCGACGTTCGTCAAGGCGTTCGGGGTCGGGTTCCTGGCCAAACCGCGCACGCAGGCTGCGTACCGAGCGGTCGAGAGCCCGGCGACCATGCTCGTCGGCATGGGTCTGGCCGGTGCCGTGTGCGCCGCCTTGGCGCTGCTGCCCACGCGCGTGGTGCCGGCGCTGGCCGACGCCGTCGCCGTCACCACGCCCGCCGTGACCCGCCCGGCGGTCGAAGGCGACCTGACGCTGCGACTCGTCGGGGTGACCGGCTCGTTGTCGCCACTGCTGCTGACGGTGACCTTGCTGGTCGCCGTGGTCGGTACCGCGGCCGGGGTCCGGCTGGTCGCCACGCGCCGCGCTCGGCGTCAGGCGAGGCTGTGGGATTGTGGGGCCGGCCCGATGTCGGCGCGGATGGAGTACACGGCGACGTCGTTCGCCGAACCGCTGCAGCGCGTGTTCGACGACGTCATCGAACCCGAGCAGGGTGTGGACGTCACGCATCATCGCCAGTCGCGCTACCTCGTCGACACCATCGTGTATCGGCGCCGCGTTCCGGATCGGATCGAACGCCGGCTGTACCAACCCGTTCTCGCGCTCGTGCGCGCCTGGGGCGTGCAGGGTCGCCGTCTGGCCAACGGCAGTGTGCACCGGTACCTGGGCTACGGCTTCTGCAGCATCGTCGTCGCTCTGGTCATGCTGGCGGTGACCTGGTCATGAGCGTGATCGGTGGGGTCGCAGCGGCGGGACTGCAGGTGCTCGCGGTCGGTGCCGGTGCACCGTTGCTCATCGGCGTGATGCGCCAGGTTCGGGCCCGGTTGGAGGGCCGCGTGGGCGCCGGTGTCGGACAGCCGTGGCGCGACCTGCGCAAGCTGATGCGCAAGGAGCCGCTGAGCCCACGCGGCACCAGCGAGGTGTTCCGGATCGCTCCGCTGATCCTCGTGGCGACCACTCTCATCGTCGCCGCCGTGGTTCCGCTGGTGACGACGGCGTCACCCCTCGACTCGGCGGCCGACCTGTTCGCCGTGGTCGCGCTGCTCACGTTGGGCGCTGTCGCCCTCGCGCTGGCCGGCATCGACACCGGCACCGCGTTCGGCGGCATGGGCGCCAGCCGCGAGATGACGATCGTCGCGCTGGTCGAGCCCACCCTCCTGCTCGCGGTGCTGGCCGTGTCCGTCCGGGTCGGCTCCACGAACCTCAGCCAGATCGTGACGTCGACGCTCGACGATCCCGCCCGGGTGATCTCGCCGGTGACCGTGTTGGCGGCGACCGCCCTCGCGGTCGCGATCATCGCCGAGACCGGACGGCTGCCCGTCGACAACCCGTCCACCCATCTGGAGTTGACCATGGTCCACGAGGCCATGGTGCTCGAGTACGCCGGTCCCGACCTCGCGCTGGTCGAATGGGCTTCGGCGATGCGGCTCACGGTGTTCCTCGGCCTGTTCGCCGGCCTGTTCGCGCCCTGGGGCATCGCCACGAGCGGCAGCGTGGCCGCACTGGCCGTCGCCCTCGTGGTGTTCATGATCAAGGTGGCCGTCCTCGGCGTCGCGCTCGCGGCCGGAGAGGTGTTCCTGGCCAAGCTCAGGCTGTTCCGCGTGCCCGAACTGCTCGCCGGATCGTTCGTGTTCGCTCTGCTCGCCGTCGTCGCCTCCTTCTTTCTCGCCTAGGACGATCAGTGACCGACATCTCCGTGCAGTTGCTCTACCTCGCGTGTGGGGCGTTCCTGCTCACCGCTGTGCTGGTGGTGTGGCGGCGCGAACTGGCCGCCATCATCCGGCTGTTCGCCTTGCAGGGTGTCGCGCTGAGCGGCATCGCAGCGGTGCTGGCCGTGCACGAACGCTCTCTCGAGCACGCCGTGCTCGCCGCCGGCATCTGCGCGCTGCGGGCGGTGATCCTGCCGCAGGTCGTGCGCCGTGCCCTGCCCCCGACCGGCCCGGCACGTGAGACCCGCCCGCTGGTCAACGTCGCCGCATCGCTGCTGGCCGTGGCGGTTCTCGCGCTGCTCGCCTACGTCGTGGCCCAGCCTCTGGTGCAGCTGTCGCCGTCGCCGGTGACGCGTGCCATTCCCGTCGGGCTGACGGTCGTGCTGATCGGGTTCTTCGTCCTGGTCACCCGCCGCCGCGCGGCCTCGCAGGTCATCGGCTTCCTGCTCATCGACAACGGGGTCACCGCGGTCGCGTTGCTGACCACCGCGGAGATCCCGCTCGTGGTCGAGCTCGGCGTCTCGCTCGACGTCTTGCTGGCCGTGCTCGTCCTCCAGCTCCTGGCGGTACGGATGAGGGCGACGTTCGGCAGTACCGAATTGGACGAGTTGACGGAGCTGCGGGACTGATGACGACGACCGTACTGGTGGTCCTGCCGGCGCTGATCCCGGTGACGGGCGCCGTCGGCTACGCGGTGTTCGGTTGGCGACGCGCCACCCGTTGGCTCGGACCGGCCGCGGCCGCCGCGCTGCTGGCGACGAGCATCGTCCTGGCCGCGCACGTCACCCGGGAGGGTTCGAGCGCCACACTCGGCGGGCTGGTGCGAGTGGACTCGCTCAGTGCCTACATGCTGATCGTCATCGGTGCCGTGGCCATGCTCGCCACTTTGGCGACCCCGTCTTACCTCGACACCGAGATCCGGGCCAAGCGCGCCACCGCCCGCACCGCCGCCCGGCACAACCTGCTGGTCCAGGCATTCCTGACGGCCATGGTGGCGGTGGTGCTCGCCGCGAATCTGGGCGCGCTGTGGGTCGGGGTGGAAGCCACCACCATCGTCACGGCGTTCCTGGTGGGCCATCGGCGCACCCGCGCAGCCGTCGAGGCGGCGTGGAAGTACGTCGTCATCGGCTCGGTCGGCATCGCCGTGGCGTTCCTCGGCGTCGTGCTGCTCAACTACGCCTCGCTGCACGCCGGGGACGCCGGGCTGGACTGGCGCGCGCTCGGCGACACCGCGGCGAATCTCGACCCCGGTGTCACCCGCATCGCGGTGGCCCTGCTCATCATCGGGTTCGGTACGAAGGTCGGCCTCGCGCCGCTGCACGCGTGGTTGCCCGACGCGCACGGGCAAGCCCCGGCGCCGGTGTCGGCGCTGATGTCCGGGGTGCTGCTCGCGGTGGCGTTCTACGCGATCCTGCGAGTCAAGGTCATCGCCGACGCCGCGCTCGGGGTCGAGTTCACCCGGACGCTGCTCGCCGTGCTCGCGCTGGCGACGCTCGTCGTCGCGGCGTCACTCCTGCTGGCCCAGCGCGACTACAAACGCATGCTCGCCTACTCGAGCATGGAGCACATGGGCCTGATCGCGCTCGGGACCGCGGCCGGGACCCAGGTCGCCGTCACCGCAGTCCTCCTGCACATCCTCGGGCACGGACTCGTCAAAGCCGTCGTGTTCCTCGGCGCCGGACGGGTGCAGCAGACCACGGGCAGCAGCTTGATCGAGGACGTTCGTGGTCTCGTGGCACGTCAGCCGCTGCTGGCCGGCTGCTTCGGCCTCGGTGTCCTCGCCTTGGTCGCCATGCCGCCGTTCAGCCTGTTCGCCAGTGGCCTGGGCGTGGTCCGTGCCGGTTACGCCACCGGCCTCGGGTGGGCCACCACCGCCGCGCTCGTGCTCGTGCTGGTCATCGGGGCCGCTTTGCTGACGCACACCGCGCGGATGCTGCTCGGCGCCCCCCGCGAGGGGCCTGGCACCCCTGGCTTGGTCTCGCCTCTTCCGGCTGCGACCGCTGTCGTGCTGGTAGCCGGGCTGACCGTCTGCGCCGTCATCGGGATCGCGCCTGGCCCGCTCGCCGGGCTGCTCGAGGCCGCAGCCGCTTTGGTAGGAGCATCATGATCAACGATCCGGTTCGCCTCCCGGTCGGACACCGCCGCAGCGCGTCCACCATCACCCCGGACGACCTGCTCGCCACGGCAGCCGACCTGCTCGCCGACGGATTCCGGGTCGCGCTGGTAGCCGGACACGACGACGGCGACCAGGTGCGTGTCGTCTACCTGTTCACCGCCGCCGACCCGGACCGTCGCGTCGAGCTGCACGTGCCGCTCGACGCCGCACACCCGCACGTGCCCAGCCTGGCCGGCCTGTCGTTTCCGGCCGGGCGGTTCGAGCGCGAGATGCATGACCTGTTCGGCGTCGTGCCCGAACACCACCCGCTGCCGCGGCGACTCGTCCGGCATTTTCACTGGCCGCGTGGTTGGTATCCGATGCGACACGACGCCGGCGAGCCACCGGAGTTCGGCGACGTCGACGGGCCGTACGACTTCCGCGCCGTGGAGGGGCCCGGCGTCTACGAGATCCCCGTCGGCCCCGTGCATGCCGGGCTGATCGAACCGGGGCACTTCCGGTTCTCCGTGGTCGGCGAGACCATCCTCAACCTCAAAGCCCGGCTGTGGTTCGTCCACAAGGGCCTGGAGAAGCTCTTCCACGGCCGGACCCCCGACGACGCCGTGGAGCTCGCCGAGCGCATCAGTGGCGACACCGCGGTGGGGCACACGCTGGCTTTCTGCCTCGCCGTCGAGGACGCCCTGGGCCTCACGGTCTCCGCGGAGGCCCAGGCCGCTCGTGGCGTCCTGTTGGAGCTCGAGCGTCTCTACAACCACGTCACCGACATCGGCGCGCTGTGCAACGACGTCGGCTACGGCATCATCAACGCGCAGACGGGCCGGGTGCGCGAGCAACTGCTACGTATCAACGAGACGGTCACCGGCCACCGGCTGCTACGCGGAGCGATTCGCCCCGGCGACACCACGCTGCGCCGGCCACCCGATCCTGGTGTGCTGGCCGGCATCGCCGCCGACGTCGCCGAGATCGTCGACCTCGCTCTCGCCCAGAGCGTCGTGCGTGAACGCTTCACCGCGACCGCGATTCTGACCCGGGCGCAGGCTCGCGACATCGGCACCCTCGGCTACGTCGCCAGAGCCAGCGGCCTCGACACCGACGCCCGGCGGGACCACCCGTCCAGCCCGCTGGGGCCTGCCTTCGCCGTGCACACCGAGACCGGCGGCGACGTCCTCGCGCGGTTCACCGTTCGCGCTACGGAGGTGCAGACGTCGGCCCGGGTGATCGCGGAACTGCTCACCGGCGCCGGCGAGTCCGCCACCGAGGCGTCGCCTCGACCGGCGGGGACCGTGCCCGCTTCGGGAGTCGGCATCGCCGAAGGGTGGCGCGGCACGATCGTGCATCGCGTCGAACTCGGCCCGGACGGGCGGCTGAGCAGGGTCAAGGTCGTCGACCCGTCGTTCTTCAACTGGCCTGCGCTACCGGTCGCGCTGACCGACACGATCGTTCCTGACTTTCCGCTGGTGAACAAGAGCTTCAACTTGTCTTACGCAGGCAACGACTTGTAGCTCTCGCGGGGGCGCGGTGCTGGCGGGCGGGAAAATCTGTTGCCGTGCGCCGGTGGCCGACCGCTACGATCCAACCTCCACGAATTCGACCCGAGGAGTCACCATGCGCCGAGCGTTCATGTCCGCCCAGAAAGGAGTTCCCTATTCGAAGGACATGACGCTTGACCACCACAGTGAACCTCGGGATCGTCGCTCACGTCGACGCCGGTAAGACCAGTCTCACCGAGCGGCTGCTGTATGCCGCCGGCGTCATCGACCGGATCGGCCGGGTCGATGACGGTACTACGCGCACCGACTCGCTGGCTCTGGAGCGCGAACGCGGAATCACGATCAAATCAGCCGTCGCCTGTTTCGACGTCGGCGACGTCACCGTCAACCTGATCGACACGCCGGGCCATCCAGACTTCATCGCCGAGGTGGAGCGGGTGCTCAGCGTGCTCGACGGCGCGGTGCTCGTCGTGTCGGCCGTCGAGGGCGTCCAGCCGCAGACCCGGATACTGATGCGCACGCTGCGACGGCTGCGTATTCCGACCGTGATCTTCGTGAACAAGATCGACCGAGCCGGCGCGCGGCCGGGACGAGTCCTGCGTGAGTTGAGCGAGAAGCTGTCGCCGGCCGTGATCGACATGGCTTCAGCGCACGAGCCCGGCACCCGCGGCGCCTCGGTCGAAACCCACGACGCCTCGCACGGGTCGTTCGTTTCGCGGCTACTCGAGACGCTCACCCAGGGCGACGATGCGCTTCTGGCCGAGTACGTCGACGACGAGACGGCCATGACGTATACGCGGTTGCGCGCGTCGCTAGCCCAGCAGGTGCGGCAAGCCCTGGTGTTCCCGGTGTTCTACGGCTCCGCTGTCACCGGCGTCGGTGTGGACGAACTGGTCGCCGGCGTCACCGAACTGTTGCCCGCCGCCGAGGCCGACGCCGACGGCCCGGTCTCGGGCACGGTGTTCGCCATCGAGCGCGGCCCCGGCGGTGAGAAGATCGCCTGCATCCGCCTGTTCTCGGGAACGGTGCGGGTGCGTGAGCGGTTGCGCTTCGGCGCCGGCCGCGAAGCCAAGGTCACCGCGATCACCGGTACAGACGCTCGCGCTCACCGCACAGCGGTGACGGCGGGGCAGATCGGCCGGGTCTGGGGCCTGGGCGAGGCGCGGGTCGGCGACGCCGTCGGCGAAACACGGTCCGACCACCGGCACGGGCAGCACTTCGCACCGCCGACGCTGGAGGCCGTGGTCGTACCCAGCCGCCACAGCGACAACGCGGTGTTGCATGCGGCGCTCATGCAATTGGCCGATCAAGATCCACTGATCAACCTGCGCCTGGACGGCGTCAGGCAGGAGATCCTGTTGTCGCTCTACGGCGAGGTCCAGAAGGAGGTCATCCAGACCACGCTGGCCGCGGAGTTCGGCGTCGACGTGACGTTCCGGGAGACGACGACGGTGTGTATCGAGCGGCCGGTCGGGATCGGCGAGGCGGTCGAGTTCAAGGACGCCGACGAGACGAATCCGTTCCTCGCGACCGTGGGGTTGCGAGTGGAACCCGCGCCGGTGGGCAACAGCGTCACGTTCGGCCTGGATGTCGAGCTGGGGTCGATGCCGTACGCCTTCATCAAGGCGGTGGAGGAGACGGCGCGCGAATCGCTGCAGCAGGGGCTTTACGGCTGGCAGGTCCCGGACTGCATCGTCACCATGACGCATTCCGGGTACTACGCGCGGCAGAGTCATGCTCACGGCACTTTCGACAAGAGCATGTCGAGCACGGCCGGGGATTTCCGCCGCCTGACCCCACTGGTCCTGATGACGGCGTTGCGCCAGGCCGGCACCCGCGTCTGTGAGCCGATCCATCGCTTTCACCTCGAGTGCCCGGCTGATGCGCTCGGCCGGGTTCTGCCCGCGCTGTCCAAGTACGGCGCGATCCCGCAGACCACCCGGACGCGCAGGTCGTCAGCCGTCGTGGAGGGCGAGATTCCAGCCGCGCGAGTGCATGCCCTGCAGCAGCGGCTGCCGACTCTCACCCACGGGGCCGGCATGCTGGAAGCGGAGTTCGGCCACTACGAGGCCGTGCGCGGTGCGCCCCCGGTGCGTCAGCGCACTGATCACAACCCTCTCGACCGCAAGGAGTACCTGCTGCACGTGGTCCGGCGCGTCTGAGTCTGGCCATGCCGGAGGATAGATGCGAACATGTGTTCGTGAGCGTGGTGGCCGGGATGTTGCATGCCGACCTGGACGCCTTCTATGCGTCGGTCGAGCAGCGTGACGACGCGCGCTTGCGCGGCAAGCCGGTCATCGTCGGCGGCGGTGTCGTGCTGGCGGCCAGCTACGAGGCGAAGGCCTACGGCGTCCGCACCGCCATGGGTGGTGCGCAGGCCCGCCGGTTGTGTCCGCAGGCCATCGTCGTCCCGCCGCGGATGTCGGCCTACAGCGAGGCCAGCGCGGCGGTGTTCGACATCTTCCGGCGCACCACGCCCGTGGTCGAAGGGTTGTCCATCGACGAGGCGTTTCTCGACGTCAGCGGGTTGCGCCGGTTGGCCGGGCCGGCGGCCGGCATCGCCGAGACGTTACGTCGTGAAGTGCGCGAGCAGGTGGGGCTGGCCATCACCGTCGGGGTGGCCCGCACGAAGTTCCTCGCCAAGGTCGCCAGCGCGGTCGCCAAGCCCGACGGGTTGCTGGAGGTGCCGCCCGACGCCGAGCTCGCCTTCCTGCATCCGCTGCCCATCGAGCGGTTGTGGGGCGTCGGTGAGATCACGGCTGGAAAGCTGCGGCGCCGCGGCATCGAGACGGTCGGCGACATCGCCCAACTCGGCCAGTCGGCGCTGACCGTCATCCTCGGCAAGGCCGCCGGCCGGCACCTGTACGCGCTCGCGCTCAACCGGGATCCGCGCCCGGTCGAGGTCGGCCGGCGCCGGCGCTCGATGGGCGCTCAGGCCGCGCTCGGCCGCGGCCCGCGAACCCCCGAGGAGCTCGACGCCGTGCTCGCCGCGCTGGTCGACCGCGTCGCCCGGCGGTTGCGACGGGCTCGGCGGGTGAGCCGCACCGTGGTGCTCCGGCTGCGTTTCGGCGACTACACCCGGGCCACCCGCTCGCACACCTTGCCCGAAGCGAGCGCCGACACCGCGCAGCTCCTGGGTACGGCGCGGGCGCTGCTCGCCGCCGCGGTGCCGATCATCCAGGCGCGCGGGGTGACGCTGATCGGGGTGGCGTTGACGAATCTCGGCGGCGACGGCGCCGTCCAGCCACCGCTGCCGTTCGACCAGCGCGCGAACCACACCCTGGACGCCAGCGTCGACGACGTGCGCGACCGCTTCGGCTCGTCCGCGCTCACCCGGGCCGCCCTGCTCGGGCGTGACCTCGGCCCCGCCGTGCCACTCCTGCCGGACTGAGCTCAGGGGCAGCGGGTGGCCAAGACGCAGAACTCGTTGCCCTCCGGATCGGCCAGGCACACCCAGCTCTCCTCGCCGGTCTGCCCGACGTCGACATGACTTGCGCCGAGCTCGAGCAGGCGGCGGACCTCCTCGTCCTGCTCTCGGTCGGTGGCGTTGACGTCCATGTGCAGCCCGTTCTTGCCGGCCTTGCCCTCGGGCACCCGCGCGAACGTCAGTGTCGGCGGCACGGGGCCGGGAGCGTTGCGGCCCTCCGGTGCGGCAGGGGAGCCGATGGTGACGATCTCGTCGTCGCGGTCCAGCACTTCGTAGTCGAGGACCGAGCACCAGAACCGGGCGAGACGGTCCGGATCGGCACAGTCGATCGCCAGTTCGGTGAACTTACTGCTCACGTCAGGCCTCCCGGTCGCCTCGCTGGTCGGACCGAGCATTCTAGGCGTGACCGAGCGGGCGGGTTCGGGTCGGCGCGGTGGCGATCATGGGAACATGTGTTCGACAATGGTCGTGTGAGTTCCGGGATGTCCAGCCGTGATCAGCCGCCACATGTGCTGCGGCGCCGCGCTGTGCTGAACATGCATTGGCCGCGCAAGCCTGCCTCGTTCAAAGACCACGATCCCATCCCGGTCACGGTGCGCGTGGTCTGGGCGCAAGACGGCGAGGAGTACCTGCCGGGTGAGGCGGTCCGGTGGGATGCCGATCACGTGTACGTCCGCATCGACGACGCACGCTGTGGCGGCAACGGGGTGTGGGTGAAGCCGGCCGACGTCTATCGGAGCCTGCCCGAATGACCGCTGCGTTCTCGCGGCCGGGGCGTGAGGATCACTCCCCTGGGTACCGAACCCGTATCAGCGCGTCGAGGAGGTGCCGGGCGGAATGCCACAGAAGCAGTGGAGCAAGAAGCGCGAACGGCAGTACGAGCACGTGAAGTCCGGGCTGAAGGATCGCGGCTACAAGGAGGACACGGCCGAAGAGATCGCCGCACGCACGGTCAACAAGGAACGCGCGCAGTCCGGCGAGGCCGACCAGAAGAGCAAGTCGTCCACCAAGGACATCTCCGCTGGTCGTCGCGGTGGCAAGCGTTCGGGTAGCGGCCCCGGCGGGCGGACCAAGGACCAGCTCTACGCCGAGGCCAAGCGCAAGGGCATCAAGGGCCGGTCCACGATGAACAAGCGCGAACTCGAGAAGGCCGTCGGGCGCTGAACCCGGCGGACGAGGCGTAGATCATCGCGTGAACGGGCGCGGCACGCGATGATGTCGGCGTGGCCGACGCATCCGACCTTCAGGACGAAGCGCTCTGGCATGGGGGCCGGTACGAACTGGCCCTCGAGCTCGGAGATCGCGACGAGTCTCGGTTGCAGGCTGCCCTCCAGGCTGTTTGGGGTGCCGCAGAGGTGGAGGGCTGCCTGGGGCCGACGGACGGCCGGCCGCCCGGCTACCACGACGTGCCGTGCACGGTAGAGCATGTCGAGCGCCATGGGTGGCTGGCCGGGGTGGCGCGACTGCCGAGGGGCCGGTCCGTCGTGGTGGCCGCGCGGGTGATCCGCCAGCGTTCCGGCACCGACTGGCTGGTGTTCTTCGTGCCCGTGGTAGCGCTGGAGTTGGCCGAGCCGCGCAGCGCCGCCTTCGGCTTCCGCGGCGCCGATTCGTTGCTGTGGCGGCGACCGCTGGATCGGTGGCTGGCTCGTCTCGGTCAGAGCGTGCACCGGGTGGCGCCATGCCGGCTGGGTCTGATCGGACCGGACGTGGCCGCGTTGACCACCGCACGCAAGTTGGCCGGTGCGCCTCCAGCCGAGCGGTGGGCCGGTTTTCTGCTTCCCCAGGGGGCCGAGCTGGTCTATCTCGCCGCAGATCGATGAGCCGATCCATGATCGCTCGGGGTCCGCTATGAGGCAAGATGTCCATATGACCCGGAATGCCACGTGGCTGATTCGGCTGGATGCCGACGGCGACGGGCCGCGTGTGGCGGTGAAGGACTGCATCGACGTCGTCGGTACGCCCACCACGGTCGGTTGCGCTGCCGTCGCCCGTGATGCGAAGAGTGCGAGATTCGACGCCCCGGTGGTGCACCATGCCCGCCAACAAGGCGCGCGGATCGTGGGCAAGACCAATCTGGTGGAGCTGTGTCGCCACGCCGACGGGCTCAATCTCTGGACCGGAACCCCGCTGAATCCGCTCGACCCCGATTGTATCCCCGGCGGATCCTCCAGCGGCTCCGCGGTCGCCGTGGCGACGAACGAGGCCGACGTGGCGTACGGGACGGACACTGGCGGGTCGGTGCGGGTCCCGGCGGCGTGCTGCGGCATCGCGGGGCTGAAGACCACGGCCGGGCGCCTGTCGACGCAGGGGGTCTTCGAGTTTTCGCGGACGCTCGACACCGTGGGCCCGCTGGCCCGCGACGTCGCGGGGCTGGCGACCGGTATGGGGCTGATGGAGCCGGGTTTCCGGCCGGCTGAGCGGGTCGATGTGACGACGGTGGCCAGGTTGCGCTTCGCGCGCACCGATCAGGTCGTCGACGACGCGGTGGATGAGGCTCTCGACGAGGCGCAGATCCGCACCACCGACGTGTGGATCCCGGAATGGGAAGACTGGATCGAGGCCGCGAACGACCTCATGATGGCCGAGGGCCACGCTGCTCATCGCCACCTGCTGGACCAGGCAGACGGGCTGGAGGAGCGCCATATCGAGGGCATCGAGAAGGGCGGCGCCATCACCGCCGCGCACGTCGTCGCCTGCCGGCGTCTCCAGGTGACTGCGCAGCTCCGGCTGCGCAGCCTGCTGGTGCACTACGACGTGCTGGCCTTGCCCACGTTGCTGACGCTACCGCCGCGCATCGGCGAAGCCGTGCCCACGACGTATCTGACCGTTCCGCTGAACTTCGCCGGAGTGCCCGCGGTGGCCGTGCCGCTGCGCCGGCCGGGTGGCTTGCCGGCGTCGCTGCAACTCGTCGGTGGCTGGTACGAGGAGGAGCGGCTGCTCGGATTCGCTGCCCTGGTGGAGTCTCGAGTGGCTACCGACGCCGACCGTTCCCAGCCAGTCCCCCGTGCAACCCAGCTTGAATAGCGGCCGGTCTGAACCCCTTCGCGATGAGGTAGATACCGAACGACAGCTCCCAGATGAACTCCGGGATCGTCGCAAGCGCTTGTGCCGTGGACCCGCGCTCGGTGACGTCGAACATGATCGCGACGCCGACGGCCGCGAGCAGCGGACCGCCGATGAGTCCCAGCATCGCCAAGCCTCGTGGCACCAGTTCGGTCCGATACATCAGATAGCCGAGGATCATGCCGTTGGCGACACCGGCGAAGATCCCCGGGCCGACCAGGAAGGCCCGATCGTAGATCGCGACCAACGCCTCCCCGACCGCCGTGTCCGCGCCGGCTGTGCCTTCCTGGCGCAAGAAGAGGAACGTCAGCATGCTGAGGACGCCGACACCGATGAACAACCCTTCGACGAGGCGGGCGGCCACATAGCCCAGAGCGAGCTGTTCGCTGTAGCGCCGGAACAACGCGTACGGCACGACCGCCGTCCCGACGTTGGCGACGATGAGCGCAAGCTCGAGTGTGGCCCCCATCGCCACGCTGAACGTGGGGTCGGCGCCGACCCCGGTGATGTAGTCGGGGTTGTCCCGCACCGGGGCGTAGAAGACGAAGTAGGCGGGGATCGAGGTGACGAACGTGGCCACCATCAACCAACCCGTGAGGCTGGCGATCTTCCGCGTGTCCAGCGTGTCGGTGACCATGTTGGTCTGTTGCTGTCTGTTGATACTCATGTGAGTCCCCCCGAGCGGGCATTGGTGGCGCTCGGCGGATTGTCGAGTGACGAGATGCCAACGCTCGGGGTTCAGAATGAGCTGGCTCATCACGCGTGTCTAGAGGCCACCGCGCATGTTGTCAGGCGCCCGCTGGGATTCCCGGCGTGCGGCTTGAGGTTTGGCGCGGGCGGAGGGCCGGGGCGTCGTCACCGGTGCGGTTACCGCAGTGGTCGACAGTTGCCAGCGACGTCACCCTCTGGAAATCGAGCCCGTGACGGATGACGACGACGATCCGGATACAGACGACGATCCGGAAAACATGAGAGCAGGGTGACGGGAATCGAAGCTTCGTTATCAGCTTGGGAACTGGCTCGTCCCAGCGTTTCCACAGCTAGGGGCTCATCTGGACGCCTGGGTGCCGACGGCCTTACGGATCATGAACGCCAACGGATTGCCGACGAGCGTCGCGCACGTATGGCGGCGGAGGCACCGCGAGTCGATGGTCGGGTGAAGCGCACGCTCCGTCCTCCGTGCGCGGCTGGCACGACGGTTTGGCTTGGCCTAGACGACGCGGGAATCGGCGGCGTCTCGATGTACTCGGAGCGAGATGGCGCGGACGACGTGCGACTCCCCATAGTGGCCGTGGCCAGGCGCTATCGAGGCCTGGGCGGCGCGTGTGCTCGCGAAACGCTGGAGTAGTGCCTGCTCCAGGTAGACGGTCGTGCGCGTGATGCCGTTCTTGGTCGCCGCGTGGCGGAAGCTGGCGGTGATGCAGATGGGAGTTCGTTTCGCGCTGGATTGCGCTGATCTACGCAGCACGCGACCGGACATCAGGTGGGAAAGTGAGCGGCCAAGGTCGCGAAATTGCCGTTGAGTTGGGCCGGAACCAGTGGAGCGGGTGACGGGAATCGAACCCGCGTTGTCAGCTTGGGAAGCTGGCGTTCTACCATTGAACTACACCCGCAGACGCCGCCTGAAGGCGGCGACGACCAGAGCATACCCGGTCCGGCCATGGTGGGTACAACTCCCTACGTCCGGGCAGCCAGGACGATTTGGACCGGCAGCCGGATGGTGAAAACCGAACCGGCACCTTCGACGCTCGTGACCTCCACGGTGCCGCGGTGACCTCGTCGTCCGCGTCCAGAGTCAACTCCACACCGGCGTGGTCGGCCGACGCCCGATGCGCTGCGATCACCTGCCGGGCCAGGGCGGCGATGTCGGTGGGTTCAGGATGCATCCGCAGCTGTCCGGCGTCGGCGAGCGCGAGGTCCTGGAGATCGTCGATGAGCCGCTGCAGCAGGGACGACTCCTCCAGCAGCGAACTGATCAGGGCGCGGTCGAGTTCCACCACACCGTCCTCGGTCGCCTCGAGGTAGCCGCGGACGTCCGCCTGGCCGTCGCATCACCGCTTCTCGGCGCCATGATCGGGCTCGTGGCTGGGACGTATCCGGCGTGGCGCGCGTCCAGAACCGAGCCGATCGCAGCGCTACGCAGCGGTTAGCATGCTGACGTCCGAGCCTCGAAACTGTGTCTCGCTCAGCGGACGCTGGGGCAACGATCCGGTTGCGATCCATGCCGAAGGGCACGTCAGCAGGACCTTTCGCGCACTGTCCGCCGTTTGTTCGGTAGCCTCGCGATAGACCAGGGAGCGAGTGGGGGCTCGCGCGGACGTCTTCGGCGGCATGAACGTGCCTGTGCCGATGTCCCGATATTCCTCATTCGCCCGACACGTCGCGTGGCTCACCGGCTGCCTGCGTAGGCGCCGACAAGCCCTCGCCCGGGTAGCCCGGTGCGTCGCGTGGCTGATCGACGAGAGGTGAGGCGTGACCGCGGTACGCGCGGAAGGGCTATTCAAAGTCTTCGGCCGCAAGCAAGACGAAGCAGTCCGTCGGTTGCTGGACGGCGCTAGTCGTGAAGAGGTGACGAAACTCGGCGCGACGCCGGCCGTCATCGACGCATCGTTCGAGGTGCAACCGGGTGAGATCTTCGTGGTGATGGGCCTGTCCGGGTCCGGGAAGTCCACGTTGATCCGGATGCTCAACGGCTTGTGGACGCCGACGGCGGGTAGCGTGTACGTCGACGACGTCGACATCGCCAAGATCGACGCGGCCAAGCTCCGGCAGGTGCGGCAGCAGAAGATCAGCATGGTGTTCCAGCACTTCGCGCTGCTCCCGCACCGCACGGTGCTCGAGAACGCGGCCTATGCGCTGGACATCCAGGGCGTCAGCAAGGAGGAGCGCCGAGCCAAGGCCGTCGAGGCCCTCGAGCTGGTCGGGCTGAAGGGCTGGGAGGACAAGTACCCCGCTCAGCTCTCCGGCGGCATGAAGCAACGTGTCGGCTTGGCGCGCGCACTGGCCGCGGGCAGCGACATCATGCTGATGGACGAGGCGTTCTCCGCCCTCGACCCGCTGATCCGGCGCGAAATGCAGGACCAGCTGGTCGAGCTGCAGGCGAGCCTGAACAAGACGATCGTGTTCATCACCCACGACCTCAACGAGGCAATGCGCTTGGGCGATCGCATCGCCGTCATGCGCGATGGCCGGATCGTGCAGATCGGCACGGCCGAAGAGGTCCTCAACGACCCCGCGAACGACTACGTCGCGCAGTTCGTCGCCGACGTCGACCGCACCCGGGTGCTCACCGCTTCCAGCGTCATGGAGAAGCCCCAGTACGTGGTCAACGCCGACGCGGGCCCGCGTGAGGCGCAGCACGTCATGCGAGAGAAGCACGTGAGCGCCGCCTTCGCCGTCGGGCGTCGGGACAATCGGCTGCACGGCGTGGTGTACGATGAGGACGTCGTCGCCGCGGTCAAGCGTGGCGACCAGAAGCTCGACAAGATCATCAAGAACGACGTCGCCGCGGTGCAGGAGGATGCCTACCTCGCCGACCTGTTCGCGCCGTCTGCGGAGTCGAAGCTGCCGCTCGCGGTCGTCGACCAAGCGGGCAAGCTGGTCGGCGTGGTGCCGCGGGTCACTCTGCTGGCGGCCATGGCCAGCATCACCGAGAGCCCTGACCAGGACCCGGGCGCGCACTCGCTGCAGCCTGTATCGGCCGCCGGAGCAGCCAGCGGACAGGAAGGTGCGGCACAGTGAGTGAGTCGTTCGACGTACTCGAACCGAGGATCGATCTCGGCCAGTGGGTCGAAGACGCCTTCGACTGGTTCACCGAGACGTTCGAAGTCGTCCTCGACGGTATCGACACCGGCCTGGGCTGGGCTTATGAGACGTTGCTGTCGGGGCTGAACGCGCCCCCGTTCCTCGTCATGATCGCCATCTTCGGTGCGCTCGGCTGGCTGGCGCGCTCGTGGCAGTTCGCGATCTTCGCCGTCCTCGGCTTCTACCTGATCGCCGGAATGGACCAGTGGGAGGGCGCGATGCAGACGCTCTCGCTGGTGCTGATCTCAGCGGCGGTGGCGGTCATCCTCGCCGTTCCCATCGGCATCCTGGCGGCGAAGTCACAACCGGTCAGCAACGTCGTGCGGCCCGTGCTCGACTTCATGCAGACCCTGCCGCCGATGGTGTACCTGATTCCCGCGCTGGCGGCGTTCGGTATCGGTGAGGTGCCCGGCATCATCGCGACCGTGGTGTTCGCCATGCCGCCCGGTGTCCGGTTGACCGAACTGGCCATCCGGCAGGTCGACGCCGAGGTGGTCGAGGCCGGCCAGGCGTTCGGATCGCCGCCCGGGCGGATCCTGCGCCAGATCCAGTTGCCGCTGGCGCTGCCGACCATCATGGCCGGTATCAACCAGGTCATCATGCTGGCGCTGTCGATGGTGGTCCTCGCGGCCATGGTCGGCGCGGAAGGCCTCGGCCTCGATGTGCTGTCCGGCCTGAGCAGCCTCAACGTCGCCCTGGGCGTCGAAGCCGGCGTGTCGGTGGTCATCATCGCGATCTATCTGGACCGGATCGTGGCTGCGCTCGCCGATCGGGCGCCGGTCGTCAAGGCGGCAAAGGTCCGTGACTAACCCTTGCGGTACTGCGAAATTTCTGAAGAGAGGATAAGTAGATGCGTCAGTCCAGATCGAGATTCGCCTATGTGACGGCGGCGTTGCTGGCCGGGGGGTTGATGCTCACGGCGTGTGGCTCCGACGACGACGGTGGTGACACCACCTCTGGCGACGGCGGCGAC
Source organism: Haloactinopolyspora sp. (assembly GCF_027324685.1). Lineage (NCBI taxonomy): Bacteria > Bacillati > Actinomycetota > Actinomycetes > Jiangellales > Jiangellaceae > Haloactinopolyspora > Haloactinopolyspora sp. The sequence continues at coordinate 3,960 of NZ_DAHVSH010000106.1, read as the reverse complement.
AACGGTTCCGAGACCGAAGTCGAGATGGTCTCCGACGTCGACACCGGGTCGTGCGAGCCGGCTTCCGAGGCCGGGGAGATGCCCGACCCCGAGGGCACCGGTGACGACGAAACCGACATCACCATCGGCGTCTTCGCCGGCTGGGACGAGAACTACGTCGTCTACGAGCTGCTGCGGACGGCGCTGGAGGAGCAGGGCTACACCGTGACCGCACGCGAGCTGCCCGAGGCCGGCGCGGTGTTCACCGGTGTGGCTGACGGCGACATCGACGTCATCGTCGACGCGTGGTTCCCCAACACCCACGCGGCCTACATCGATCAGTTCGGCGACGACCTCGAGGCGATCAGCTGTTGGTTCGACGAGGGCTACCTCACCACGGCGGTCAATGCCGACTCGCCGGCGCAGTCGCTGGACGAGCTGGCCGACTACAAGGAGGAGTACGGCGGGCGCATCGTCGGCATCGAGCCGGGCGCCGGTCTGACCAAGACCACCAAGGAGCAGGTCATCCCGACCTACGGCCTCGAGGACTGGGACTACCCGACCTCCTCGACTCCGGCGATGCTCTCCGAGCTCGAGAAGGCGATGAACTCCGGTGAAAACATCGCCGTGTCGCTGTGGCACCCGCACTGGGCCTACGCCGCGTACGACATCCGTGACCTCGAGGACCCCGAGGGCGCTCTCGGTGAGGCCGAGCGGCTGTACAACGTCGGCCGTCCTGGCTTCAGCGAGGACTTCCCGAATGTCGCGCAGCTGCTCAAGAACCTGTATGTGACCAACGATCAGCTGCTCGAGATCGAGGACATCCTGGTCGTGCAGAACAACCGGGAGCAGAACGCCGAGTCCGTCCAGGCGTGGCTCGACGAGAACCCGGACTTCCTGGAGGACTGGCGCGCCGGAACGCTCGGCGGCTGACGTCCACCTGAGTCCACAGCACTGACGAACTCCCCTGGCCACCCCCACTCCGGGGCGCTGGCCAGGGGAGTTCGGTTTGAATGATCATGTTCACTTGCCAAATCCCTGCCGCGCCACCCATGCACGCCTGTCGGTGCGACAGGTCGCCTGGTGGTGTCCCGCCCGCGCCGTCACGCGCTACCAGCCCTTCCGATGCCACGCGGCCCGCGCACCCTCGGTAGTGTCCCCTTATGCTGCTCTCCGACCGCGACATCAGGGCCGCCGTGGAGTCCAAGCGGGTCCAACTCGACCCGTACGACCCCGACATGGTTCAGCCGTCGAGCATCGACATCCGCCTGGACCGGTACTTCCGCGTCTTCGAAAACCACCGCTACCCGCACATCGACCCGGCACAGGAACAGCCCGGCCTGACCCGCGTGGTCGAACCCGAGCCCGGTGAGCCCTTCGTCCTGCATCCCGGCGAGTTCGTGCTCGCCTCCACGTTCGAGACGGTGACGCTGGGCGACGACGTCGCGGCCCGGCTGGAAGGCAAGAGCAGCCTCGGCCGCCTGGGCCTGCTGACGCACTCCACGGCGGGGTTCATCGACCCCGGCTTCACCGGGCATGTCACGCTGGAGTTGTCCAACGTGGCGACCCTGCCGATGAAACTGTGGCCCGGCATGAAAGTCGGGCAGCTGTGCTTCTTCGCGCTGAGCAGCGCGGTGGACGAGCCGTACGGCTCTCAGCGGCACGGGTCTCGTTATCAGGGCCAGCGGGGACCGACGCCGAGCCGTTCGTACCTGAACTTCCACCAGGGCGATACGGCGGACACGGACTAGTTACTCGCGGGTAATGTAGGGCGCGATTCGACCAGCTAAGGGGGCCGAGCCTCATGCAGTACGTGGCTATCGTCGTGGCGCTGGGTGTCACGGTGTTGGCGCTGACGGTGTTCACCGACGCCGTCGTACGTATGGTGCGCGTCATCCGGCTCGGGCAGCCCGCGCCAGGTCTGAAAGACAACCCGCGGCAGCGCACGGCGACGTTGCTGCGTGAGTTCCTCGGGCACACCCGGATGCTGAAGCGCCCGGTCGTCGCCGTCGCGCACTGGTTCGTCATGATCGGCTTCTTCACGCTGGTGTTCACGCTGATCACGGCGTACGGGCAGCTGTTCGATGCGTACTACGCGCTGCCGTTGATCGGGCACTGGATCCCGTTCGAGTGGTTCACCGAGGCGATCACGTGGCTGACGCTGATCGGCATCGTCGTGCTGATCGTGATCCGGCAGCGTTCGCACCCGCGCACCCATGGCCGTCGCTCGCGGTTCTTCGGTTCGACGTTCTGGGAGGCCTACTACGTCGAGTTCACCATCACCGCCATCGCGCTGAGCATCATCGCGTTGCGGGCGATGGAGTACCGCCTGTTCGGTGACGCGCTGCACTTCCCGCTGACGGCGTTCATCGGCTCGGCGTTCGAGGGCATGGCCACCGGCGACGTCGAACTCGCGATCCACGTGGTGGCAGCGTTCAAGATCGTCGTGTCGTGGGCGTTCTTCACCGTCATCGCGTGGAAGTTGACGATGGGGGTCGCCTGGCACCGCGGGCTGGCGTTCTTCAACATCTACTTCAAGCGCGAGAGCGACGGACGTCCGGCGCTCGGCGCAGCCAAGCCGCTCACCGTCGGGGGCGAGCCGGTCGACTTCGCCAACATCGAGGACCTCGACGAGGACGCTTCGCTGGGCGTCGGCGCCATCGAGGACTTCTCCTGGAAGGGCCTGCTCGACTTCTCGACGTGCACCGAGTGCGGACGGTGCCAGTCGCAGTGCCCGGCGTGGCACACCGACAAGCCGCTGTCGCCGAAGCTGCTGGTCATGAACCTGCGCGACCACGCGTATGCGAAGGCGCCGTACCTGCTGGCCGGTGGCGGAAAGGATCTGGCCGGCGACGAGAAGGCGAGCGCCGAGCAGTTGGCCGATGTCCCGGCCGAGGCGCTGGCCGAGGCCGAGCGGCCCATCGTCGGCCCGGCCGAGGCCGGCGGCGTGATCGATCCCGACGTTTTGTGGTCGTGTACGACGTGCGGGGCGTGTGTCGAGCAATGCCCGGTCGACATCGAGCACGTCGACCATATTCTCGACCTGCGGCGCTACCAGTCGCTCATCGCGACGGAGTTCCCGAACGAACTGAACGGGCTGTTCAAGAACCTCGAGAAGGCCGGCAACCCGTGGGGTGTCAGCGGCTCGAAGCGGATGGAGTGGGCTGCGGACCTGCCGTTCGAGGTCAAGGTGGTCGGCTCCGACGTCGAGTCGCTCGACGAGGTGGACTGGCTGTTCTGGATCGGCTGCGCGGGTGCGTACGAGGACCGCGCGAAGAAGACCACCCGCGCCGTGGCCGAGCTGCTGCACACCGCCGGCGTCTCGTTCGCCGTGCTCGGCGACGGTGAGACCTGCACCGGAGACCCGGCCCGCCGCGCCGGCAACGAGTTCCTGTACCAGCAGCTCGCGCTGCAGAACGTCGACGTGCTGCGGGAGAGCAAGGCGGTGCGCGTGGTGTCGACGTGTGCGCACTGCTTCAACACGCTGAAGAACGAGTACGCCCAGCTCGGCATCCAGCTCGAGGTCGTGCACCACACGCAGCTGCTCAACCGCCTGGTCCGCGAGGGCAAGCTGACCCCGGTGGCGGCGGAGCCCGGCGCGGTGGCGGGTCGCCCGGTGACCTATCACGACCCGTGCTACCTCGGCCGGCACAACCAGGTCTACGAACCGCCGCGGGAGCTGGTCGGTGCGGTGCCCGGGATGGAGCTGCGCGAGATGCCCCGCAGTGGGTCGACGTCGTTCTGCTGTGGTGCTGGCGGTGCGCGGATGTGGATGGAGGAGCGCATCGGCAAGCGCATCAACACCGAGCGGACCGAGGAAGCGCTGGCGACCGGCGCCGAGGCGATCGCCGTAGGGTGCCCGTTCTGCCGGGTGATGCTCTCTGACGGGCTCACCGAGGCGCAGGCTGACGGTCGAGGCGAGGGCGTCGAGGTCGTGGACGTGGCGCAGCTGCTGCTGGCGGGGGTCAAGCGGGGCGCGGC
>NZ_DAHVSH010000095.1:0-102563 GCF_027324685.1 Haloactinopolyspora sp. | reverse complement strand
GAAAATAACCCAGATCTTGCTATCTCGATTCAGACCCCTTAACTTAGTGGGTGGTACGTTGGACCCGCCGGAAGGCCGAGGTCCTCAGGCGTACCGCTGGTGGCCGCCAGTTTGAGTCGACGGTTGTCGGGCCATGTGCGGGCTCATGAACGCCTGCGCCGCGGGCATTTATTCTGCGGTTCCTGACGTGCCGGCGGACCGGTATCGGCGCAATGACGCGCCGGTCACGATGTGTAATTTTGCCGCGCGAACACGTGGGAGTGTTGTATGCCCGGAAGCGAACAGGTAGGCCTCGACCATGCGCCGTCGCTGGATGAGTCATCTGCTGACCGCGGCGGCACCGACCAAGACTTCGGCAGCAATCCACTCGAAGTCCGAACCACCGACCACTACAAAGAGGAGTACGTCACCGGCTTCGTCGAGAAGTGGGATGCACTGATCGACTGGAAGAAGCGCTGGGAGAGCGAAGGCACCTTCTTCATCGATCAATTGCGCAAGCGCGGTGTTCGCAAGGTCCTCGACGTCGCCACCGGCACCGGTTTCCATTCGGTCCGGCTGCTCGAAGAGGGCTTCGAGACGGTGAGCGCCGACGGCAGTCCGGAGATGCTCGCCAAGGCGTTCGCCAACGGCCTGGAGTACGGCGGGCACATCCTGCGCGTGGTCCACGCAGACTGGCGCTGGCTCAACCGCGACGTGCATGGCGAGTACGACGCCATCGTCTGTCTCGGTAATTCCTTCACTCACCTGTTCTCTGAACGCGACCGTCGTAAAGCACTCGCGGAATTCTATGCGATGCTCAAGCACGACGGTGTGTTGATTCTCGATCAGCGCAATTACGACTCGATTCTTGACGCCGGCTTCTCGAGTAAGCACACATATTACTACTGCGGCGAAGATGTTTCCGCCGAGCCGGAATATGTGGACGAGGGGCTGGCGCGATTCGTCTACAAATTCTCGGATGACGGTTCGCAATACCACCTCAACATGTACCCGCTGCGCAAGGACTACGTTCGTCGTCTCATGCGCGAAGTCGGTTTCCAGAAGGTGGAGACGTTCGGCGACTTTCAGCAAACGTACGCCGACGACGACCCGGACTTCTTCATCCATGTGGCCGAGAAGGCCTACCGTCGCGATGACGAACTGACCGACCTGTACTCGACGGCGGTGCACACCGCTCGCGATTACTACAACTCTTCCGACGCCGACAACTTCTACGCCATCGTCTGGGGTGGCGAAGACATCCACGTCGGCACGTACGAGCACGAGAACGAGGACATCGGGGTCGCCAGCCGCCGCACCGTGGCCACGATGGCCGAGGCGGTCGAGCTCGATTCGTCCACGAAGGTGCTCGACGTCGGTGCCGGGTTCGGCGGCGCGGCGCGCTACCTGGCGAAGACGTTCGGCGTTCAGGTGACGTGCTTGAACCTCAGCGAGGTCGAGAACGACCGCAACCGCGAGCTGAACCGCGCCCAGGGTCTGGAGCACCTGATCGATGTGGTCGACGGGTCGTTCGAGGACCTGCCCTTCGAAGACAACGCCTTCGACGTCGTCTGGTCGCAGGACGCCTTCCTGCACAGCGGAGAGCGCGTGCGGGTGCTCGAAGAGGTGGTCCGGGTCCTCAAGCCCGGTGGTCAGGTCATCTTCACCGACCCGATGGCCGCGGACGGGTGCCCGACGGGCAAGCTGACGCCGATCCTGCAGCGGCTGCAGTTGGACACGATGGCCTCGCCGTCGTTCTACCAGCGTGAGTTGTACCGCCTGGGCCTCTCCGACGTCGAGTTCAACGACCAGACCGCCAATCTCGCCCGGCACTACCAGCGTGTGCTCGAAGAGACCGAGCGCCGTGCCGACGAGCTGGCCGGCAATGTGAGTGACCAGTACCTGGACCGGATGAAGACCGGCCTGCGGCACTGGGTCGACGGTGGCAACGCCGGCAACCTGGCTTGGGGGATCTTCACGGCGCGAGGCTGACCCCACGTGGTCGACGGTGGCGGCCGGCGCGAGTCACACTCGTGTCGGGTCGCCACCGGTCGACGAGTGGAACCCGCCAGCAGGCGGTGACATGAAAGCGCAACTGGTGTCGCAGGGATTGCGGCCACGGACCGCACGCCGGTCCGGACGACACGACGACCGAGCGCAGTGAGCGCCCGAGCATGCGAAGGATGACTGCCAGATGACATTTCGACGACTGTTCACCAGCGAGTCGGTGACCGAGGGCCATCCGGACAAGATGGCGGACGCCATCAGCGACTCCATCCTCGACGCGCTGCTGGCCAGCGACCCGAAGTCGCGGGTCGCGGTGGAGACCCTGATCACCACCGGGCAGGTCCACGTCGCCGGTGAGGTCACGACCGAGGCCTACGTCGACATCCCGCAGATCGTGCGCGATCGCATCCTCGAGATCGGCTACGACTCCTCGGCGAAGGGATTCGACGGCGACTCCTGCGGTGTTAACGTCGCCATCGACGCGCAGTCGCCGGACATCGCGCAGGGCGTCGACACCGCTCATGAGAAGCGGGTCGAAGGTTCGACCGACGAGATCGCCGCGCAGGGCGCGGGCGATCAGGGCCTGATGTTCGGCTACGCCTGCTCCGACACCCCTGAGCTGATGCCCCTGCCCATCGCGCTGGCCCACCGGCTGTCGCGCCGGTTGACCAACGTGCGCAAGAACGGCGCCCTGCCGTACCTGCGCCCCGACGGCAAGACCCAGGTGACCGTCGAGTACGACGGCGAGCGCGCCGTGCGCCTGGACACCGTGGTCGTCTCCAGCCAGCACGCTGCCGACATCGATCTCGAGCAGATGCTCACCGTCGACATTCGCGACCAGGTGATGGCGCCGGAGGTCGAGGGCCTCGAGCTCGACACGTCGAACACCCGCCTGCTGGTCAACCCGACCGGTCGGTTCGTGACCGGCGGCCCGGTCGGCGACGCCGGCCTGACCGGTCGCAAGATCATCGTCGACACCTACGGCGGCATGGCCCGGCACGGCGGTGGCGCGTTCTCGGGCAAGGACCCGTCCAAGGTGGACCGCTCCGCGGCGTACGCCATGCGGTGGGTGGCCAAGAACGCGGTGGCCGCGGGGCTGGCCGAGCGCATCGAGGTCCAGGTCGCCTACGCCATCGGCAAGGCTGCTCCGGTCGGTCTGTTCGTCGAGACGTTCGGCACCGAGGCCGTGGACCCGGCGAAGATCCAGCTCGCCATCGAAGAGGTGTTCGACCTGCGCCCGGGTGGCATCGTTCGTGACCTGGATCTGCTCCGCCCGCTTTATGCTCAGACAGCGGCCTACGGCCACTTCGGCCGCGCTGACGTGGACCTTCCGTGGGAGCGCACCGACCGGGTCGAGCAGCTGCGTGAGGCGGCCCGCGTCTGACGCCACCCCGGCCCCGACCGCCAGACGTGACCGTAGGCCAGACAGCCTGAGGAGGCTCGCCCGTGCGAATCGCAGTGACCGGATCGATCGCCACCGACTACTTGATGGTGTTCCCGGGGAAGTTCACCGACCAGCTCGTCGCCGACCAGCTCGAGCAGGTGTCGTTGTCCTTCCTCATCGACCGCCTCGACGTCCGCCGGGGCGGCGTCGCCGGCAACATCTCGTACGGGTTGGGGAGCCTCGGCCTGCGCCCCGTGCTGGTCGGTGCCGTGGGCGCGGACTTCGACGAGTACCGCGCCTGGCTCGACCAACACGGCGTCGACACTCGCGCGGTGCACGTGTCCGACACCCAGCACACCGCGCGATTCCTCTGCACCACCGACAGCACGAACAACCAGATCGCGTCGTTCTACTCCGGTGCCATGTCCGAGACGCGCAACATCCAGTTGACGTCGGTCATCGACCAGGCCGGTGCACTCGACCTGGTGTTGATCGGGGCGAGCGACCCCGAGGGCATGATCCAGCACACCGAGCAGTGCCGCGAGCTCGGCTTGCCCTTCGCCGCGGACTTCTCTCAGCAGATCGCCCGGATGGAGGCCACCGAGGTCGCCAAGCTCGTGCCCGGGGCGGCGTACCTGTTCACCAACGAGTACGAGGCCGGGCTGCTGCTCGAGAAGACCGGGTGGACGCGCGACGACGTGCTGGCCCAGGTGGGCACGTGGATCACCACGCTCGGTGCCGCCGGCGTGCGCTACGAGACGCGTGATGCCGACCCGGTCACGGTTCCCAGCGTGCCGGCCAAGCAGGAAGTCGATCCCACCGGTATCGGCGACGCCTTCCGGGTCGGGTTCTTCGCAGCGCAGTCCTGGAAACTGTCGATCGAGCGGTCGCTGCAGTTCGGCTGCCTCCTGGCGACCACCGTGCTCGAGACGCTCGGGCCACAGGAATACCGCATCGACGCTGACGCCTTCGTCCGGCGCCTGGCTGATGCGTACGGAGAGGAATCCGGCGCCGAGCTCAAACCGTTCCTAACAACGGGTTGATCAGCGATGATGATGAGTAGGCCCACTGAAAGGAGCACGGTGCAGTCATCGGCGTTCTTGGATGCCCTGAACGAGCGGATACTCGTGGCCGACGGTGCCATGGGCACGATGTTGCAGGCTCACGACCTGAGCCTGGACGATTTCGACGGTCTCGAAGGGTGCAACGAGATCCTCAACGTCACGAGGCCGGACGTCGTGCGTTCGGTGCACCGCGGCTTCCTCGAGGTCGGCTCCGACCTCGTCGAGACGAACACGTTCGGCGCCAACTGGGCCAACCTGGCCGAGTACGACATCGCGGACCGGATCTACGAGCTGGCCGAGGCCGGCGCCCGGCTGGCGCGAGAGGTGTGCGACGAGTTCACCACCGCTGACAAGCCTCGGTTCGTACTCGGTTCGGTCGGACCCGGGACGAAGCTGCCCACGCTCGGTCACGTCAGCTATGCCCACATCCGCGACGCCTACATCGAGCAGGTGCGCGGCATGCTGGCCGGAGGTATCGACGTCGTCCTGGTCGAGACCAGCCAGGACCTGCTGCAGACCAAGGCCGCCGTGCTCGGCGCCAAGCGGGCGATGGCCGCCGAGGGACGCACAGTGCCGATCGTGGCCCAGGTGACCGTCGAGCTGACCGGCACCATGCTGGTCGGCAGTGAGATCGGTGCGGCGCTGACGGCCCTGGAGCCCCTCGGTATCGACATGATCGGCATGAACTGTGCCACCGGGCCGGCTGAGATGGGTGAGCACTTGCGCTACCTGTCGCAGAACGCCCAGGTGCCGATTTCAGTGATGCCGAACGCCGGGCTTCCCGAGATCGGTAAGGACGGCGCGGTGTACCCGCTGCAGCCGGACGAACTGGCCGAGGCGCTCACCGGCTTCGTCAACGACTACGGCGCCCGGATGGTCGGCGGTTGCTGTGGCACCACGCCCGAGCACCTGCGTGCGGTGGTCGACGCGATCGCTGACGCGTCGCCGGCCACTCGCCAGCCGAAGTACGAGGCGTCGGTCTCGTCGGTCTACCAGTCCGTTCCGTTCCGGCAGGACGCCACTGTCCTGATGATCGGTGAGCGGACGAACGCCAACGGCTCGAAGGCCTTCCGCGAGGCGATGGCCGAGGAGCGGTGGGACGACTGCGTGGAGATCGCCCGGGCACAGACCCGCGAAGGCGCGCACATGATCGACCTGTGCGTCGACTTCGTCGGCCGCGACGGTGTCGCGGACATGTCCCAGCTGGCCTCCCTGCTCGCCACCGCCTCGACCCTGCCGATCATGCTGGACTCCACCGAGCCCGAGGTCATCGAGGCGGGCCTGGAGCGCATCGGCGGCCGGTGCGTCATCAACTCGGTGAACTACGAGGACGGCGCCGGTCCGGGCTCCAGGTTCCAGCGCGCGATGACCATCGCCTCCGAGCACGGTGCTTCGGTCGTGGCGCTGTGTATCGACGAAGAGGGCCAGGCCCGCACGGCGGAGTGGAAGGTCCGGGTGGCCGAGCGCCTCATCGAGGATCTCACCACCAACTGGGGCCTGGGGGTCGAGGACATCATCGTCGACACCTTGACCTTCCCCATCTCCACCGGGCAGGAAGAGGTTCGTCGAGACGCGATCGAGACCATCGAGGCGATCCGGACCCTGCGTGAGAAGTACCCCGGCGTGCAGACCACGCTCGGTGTGTCCAATGTGTCGTTCGGGTTGAACCCTGCCGCTCGCCAGGTCCTCAACTCGGTGTTTCTCAACGAGTGCGTCGAGGCCGGGTTGACCACGGCCATCGTGCACGCGTCGAAGATCCTGCCGATGGCGCGGATTCCCGACGAGCAGCGCGAGGTCGCGCTCGATCTGGTCTACGACCGGCGGCGTGAGGGCTACGACCCGTTGCAGAAGTTCATGGAGCTGTTCGAAGGGGCCACGGCGTCGTCGAACAAGGAGTCGCGGGCCGAGGAGCTGGCCGCTCTGCCGTTGAACGAGCGGCTCGAGCGGCGGATCGTCGACGGAGAGCGCAACGGTCTCGAAGCCGACCTGGACGAGGCGATGAAGGAGCGCAAGCCGCTCGACATCGTCAACGACACCCTGCTGTCGGGGATGAAGACCGTCGGCGAGCTGTTCGGCTCCGGCCAGATGCAGTTGCCGTTCGTGCTGCAGTCCGCCGAGGTCATGAAGGCCGCAGTGGCCCACCTCGAGCCGCACATGGAGAAGGAGGACTCCAGCGGCAAGGGCAAGATCGTCCTGGCCACCGTGAAGGGCGACGTCCACGACATCGGCAAGAACCTCGTCGACATCATCCTGTCGAACAACGGTTACGACGTCGTGAACCTCGGCATCAAGCAGCCCATCAACACCATCATCGAGGCTGCTGACAAGAACCAGGCCGACGCCATCGGCATGTCGGGGCTGCTGGTCAAGTCGACGGTGGTGATGAAGGAGAACCTCGAGGAGATGAACGCCCGCGGCGTGGCCGAGAGCTGGCCCGTGCTGCTCGGTGGTGCTGCGTTGAACCGCTCCTACGTCGAGGACGACCTGGCCGAGATCTACCAGGGCGAGGTCTCTTATGCCCGCGACGCGTTCGAGGGCCTGCGCCTGATGGACTCGGTCATGGCCCGCAAGAAGGGCGGGGTCATCGAGGCCGACCCCGAGGTCGAGGCCAAGCGGGCCGAGCGCAGGGCGCGGCGAGAACGCTCGAAGAAGATCGCTGAGGCTCGCCGCGAGCAGCAGGAGCCGGCCGACGAGCTGCCGGGCGGTCGGTCCGACGTGGCGGCCGACGTCCCCGTGCCGACACCGCCGTTCTGGGGTTCGAAGGTCGTGCGCGGCGTCCCGGTGGCCGATTACTCGGCAATGCTGGACGAGCGCGCGACGTTCCTCGGCCAGTGGGGCCTGCGTGGCGCCAAGGGCGGTGACGGGCCGAGCTACGAGGAGCTCGTCGAGACCGAGGGACGGCCGCGGCTGCGGGCCTGGATCGACGAGCTGACCACGCGGGGTGTGCTGGCCCACGCCGCCGTCGTCTACGGGTACTTCCCGGTGGTCTCCGAGGGCAACGACCTGGTCGTGCTGGAGTCGCCGACGCCCGACGCCGCCGAGGTCCACCGGTTCAGCTTCCCCCGGCAGCGCCGCGACCGGCGGTTGTGCTTGGCCGACTTCTACCGCTCCCGCGAGCTCGCCGTCGAGAAGGGCGTGGTCGACGTCCTGCCGCTGCAGCTGGTGACCATGGGCCAGCCGATCGCCGACTTCGCCGGCGAGCTGTTCGCGTCGAACTCCTACCGCGACTACCTCGAGGTGCACGGCTTGGGCGTGCAGCTCACCGAGGCGCTGGCGGAGTACTGGCACCGCCGGGTGCGCGAAGAGCTCCGCTTCGACGGCGACGTCCCGGTGTCCGCCGAGGACGCCGACGACGTCACCGAGTTCTTCCGGTTGGGCTACCGGGGTGCGCGTTACTCTCTGGGGTACGGCGCATGCCCCGATCTGGCGGACCGGGAGAAGATCGTCGCCCTCCTCGAGCCGGAACGAATCGGGGTGAAGCTCTCCGACGAACATCAGCTCCACCCGGAGCAGTCGACCGACGCCTTCGTGGTGCATCATCCGGAGGCCAAGTACTTCAACACCTGACTCGACGCGGCAGCCCGCGACCCGGGCCGGCCGAGTCCCGGCGGGCAGGTGCCACGGACCAACCACCGTCTACTCGAGGAGCCACCGACCTATGTCCACCGACAAGTTCCGCAGTCTCAACGGCATCGACTTCGCCGTTGCAGACCTGTCCCTGGCTGAGTTCGGGCGTAATGAGATCCGGCTGGCCGAGCACGAGATGCCCGGCCTGATGACGCTGCGGCGCGAGTACGCCGAGTCCAAGCCGCTGCTCGGCGCCCGGATCTCCGGCTCGCTGCACATGACGATCCAGACCGCCGTGCTCATCGAGACGCTCGTCGCGTTGGGTGCCGAGGTGCGCTGGGCCTCGTGCAACATCTTCTCCACCCAGGACCACGCCGCCGCGGCGGTCGTCGTCGGCCCGAACGGCACGACCGAGGCGCCGGCGGGTGTCCCGGTCTTCGCCTGGAAGGGCGAGACGCTGGAGGAGTACTGGGCCTGCACGGAGAAGATGCTGACCTGGCCCGAGCTGGACGGGCCGAACATGATCCTCGACGACGGTGGCGATGCCACCCTCCTGGTGCACAAGGGCGTCGAGTACGAGAAGGCCGGTGCCGTCCCGTCCGCGAACGACGACGACCCCGAGGAGTGGAAGGTCATCCTGGGCGTCCTGCGTTCGTCCATCGCGGCCGACGCCTCCAAGTGGACGACCGTCGCAGCGGGCATCCGCGGTGTCACCGAGGAGACCACCACCGGTGTGCACCGGCTCTACCAGCTGGCCGAGGCCGGCGAGCTGCTGTTCCCGGCCATCAACGTCAACGACGCGGTCACCAAGTCGAAGTTCGACAACAAGTACGGCTGCCGGCACTCCCTGATCGACGGCATCAACCGCGCCACCGACGTCCTCATCGGCGGCAAGACCGCCGTCGTGTGCGGTTACGGTGACGTCGGCAAGGGCTCGGCGGAGTCGCTTCGCGGCCAGGGCGCCCGGGTCATCGTCACCGAGATCGACCCGATCTGCGCCCTGCAGGCCGCCATGGACGGCTACGAGGTCACGACCCTCGACGACGCCGTCGACCGCGCCGACATCGTGATCACCACCACGGGCAACAAGGACGTGATCACCCTCGAGCACATGCTGAAGATGAAGCACCAGGCCATCGTCGGCAACATCGGCCACTTCGACAACGAGATCCAGATGGCCGAGCTCGAGCGGTACCCGGGCATCAAGCGCACCACCATCAAGCCGCAGGTCGACGAGTGGACCTTCCCCGACGGCAAGTCGATCATCGTGCTGTCCGAGGGCCGGCTGCTCAACCTGGGCAACGCCACCGGGCACCCGTCGTTCGTCATGTCGAACTCGTTCTCCGACCAGACGATCGCCCAGATCGAACTGTTCACCAAGCCCGAACAGTACGACCGGCAGGTCTACGTGCTGCCCAAGCACCTTGACGAGAAGGTCGCTCGCATTCACCTCGAGGCGCTCGGCGGCAAGCTCACCGAGATGACCAAGGACCAGGCCGACTACCTGGGTGTGCCGGTCGAAGGCCCGTACAAGCCGGATCACTACCGCTACTGATCTCTCTCCCGCCGGCCGCCGGCCGGCCCGCGTGATCGTCGGCGCCCTTCCCGCAGTACGCGGGAAGGGCGCCGGCGATCTTGTTGTCGCCGGTGCCAGCCGCGGTTGGGTGCGAGCACGTCAGCCGACGTACGGGCGCCACCGTCGCCTACGTCGATCAACGTAGGTCATCACCCGCATCTGGCGGACGCGTCCGGCCGGGCCGATGCGTCAGGCTCACAGCCATGCCATCCGCACCATCGCAGATGGCAGGAGCGAAGGAGCTTCGATGCCGCGCAACCAGTGGGTGCTGAGCGAGCGATGCGAGCGGATCGTCGCCGCAGAGCTCGATCGCCTGCGCCGCCGCCTACCTGAGTTGGGTCCGCAGGAACTCGACGTCGTCACCGAGACGCTCGAGCGAGTCAGCGACCAGTTGGTGATGGTCCCGGTACGGCGGCACCCGCAGTACGAGGACGCCGTCGAGGCTCTTTTCGCCGTTCCGGCCGACACGACGCGGAGAGACCATGAGCGACCCAGCTGACACCAGGACCGATACCCGCCTCGACGACACGCATCGCATCAGCCGGGTTCGCACAGCCGCGCTGGCAGTGTTCCGAGTGCTCGCCTTCGTGACGCTGGCCGCGGTGGTCGTGCAGATCGCCTTCGCCGGTCTGGGCGCGTTCGGCGCGAGTTTCGACCCGCACCGTGACCTCGGCACCGCCATTGGCGCACTCATCCTGCTCCTACTGGTCGTGATGCTCGTCGCGCGATCGAGCCGAACTGCCGTACTGCTGACCGCGCTGCTCGTCGTGCTGGGGATCGTGCAGTTCGCCTTCGCCCGCCTGGGCGACGACACCGATGCGTGGTTCGGTGCGCTGCACGCGGTCAACGCGCTGGCGATCATGGGCGTCACCGCGCGCCTGGCCACGTCGGCCCGCGGCGCGGTGTACCGGCGTGTGGCGCGACGATGACGACGATGTCGCGGCGTGGCTTCCTCCGGGCGGCCGGTGGGCTGGCGTTGGCCGGTCCTGTCCTGGGCAGCTGTTCGCTGTCCGAGGTCGGCGGGGTCACCGGTGTCGTGGTGGACAGCGAACTCGACCTACCGGAACCGTTCCAGGTGGCGTTGCCGATTCCGCCGGTACTCCAACCGGTTCGGCGCGACGAGACCACGGACTACTACGAGATCGTTCAGCGCGAAGCCGCTCGAGAGACCCTGCCCGGGCTGCAGACCCCCGTGTGGGGCTACGAGGGCAACTTCCCCGGCCCGACGATCGTGTCGCGGAGCGGGCGGCGAACCGTCGTACGGCACACGAACCGGCTGCCCGTGCCGACCGTGGTGCACCTACACGGCGGGCGCACCCCGGCCGACAGCGACGGCTACCCGATCGACCTCGTCCTTCCGCCCGGGAGCGAGGCGGAGATGTACGGCCACCACGCGGAGATGGTGGGCGAGGTGTCACACGGTTTTCGCGACTACGTCTATCCGATGCAGCAGCGCGCCGCGACGCTCTGGTATCACGATCACCGGATGGATTTCACCGGCCCGGCGGTGTGGCGCGGCCTCGCGGGGTTCCACCTCGTCGTCGACGACGAGGAAGAGTCGCTGGGGCTGCCGGCCGGCGCCAACGACATCCCACTGATGATCTGTGACCGTTCGTTCGACTCCGCCGGTGCGTTCCGGTACCCGGCCCGCGATCCGTCGCTGACCGGCGCGCCCGGGGTCACCGAGGACTTCATGGACGGGGTCCTGGGCGATGTCGTTCTCGTCAACGGCGCACCCTGGCCGGTGCTCGAGGTGACGGCGTCTCGGTACCGGTTCCGCATTCTCAACGCCTCGAACGCGCGCCGGATGGAACTCGCGCTCGACCCGGAGCCCGACGAGGCGCCGTTCATCCAGATCGGCAGCGACGGCGGGCTGCTCGGGGCGCCGGTACGGCACGAGAGCATCCCCATCGCCCAGGCCGAGCGGTTCGACGTCGTCCTCGACTTCACCGGACAGCCGGCCGGCAGCGAGTTCACCCTGGTGGACAGGCTCGGTGAAGGCTCGACCGAACAGGTCATGCGCTTCCGGGTGGCCGGCCCGGGCGACGGCGAGGGCGGAGACGTCCCGGATCGGCTGGCCGACATGAGTGACTTCGATGCGCTGACCGAGTCGAGCTCGGTCGCCACCCGCACCTTCGACTTCGACCAGGCCGGAGAACGCGACGGCATGTCGATGTGGACGATCAACGGCGAGATGTTCGATCCGCGCCGTGCGGATGCCGACCCCGTTGCCGGTACGAGCGAGGTGTGGGAACTGCACAGCGATCCCGCCCACCCGGTCCACCTGCATGTCGTGTCGTTCAAGGTCCTGTCGCGCAACGACGATGAACCCAAGCCCACCGACGCCGGCTGGAAGGACACGATCGACCTGGTCGAGGGGGAGCGGGCCCGCATCCTGATCCCCTTCGACGCAGAGCCGGGGCGATACGTCTTCCATTGTCATAACCTCGAGCACGAGGACATGGCGATGATGGCCAACATGGAGATCCGTTGATGGTGGTGGGACACCGGGCGCCCGATGTGGATTCGCGCACCACTGGTGCGACACTGACTGCTGTGCGCCAGAGTGATCAGCCGCCGGTCGTCGCCGTGGTCGGCCCCACGGCGGCCGGCAAGAGCGATCTGGCCGTCGACCTCGCCGTACGCGTCGGCGGTGAGATCATCAACGCCGACTCGATGCAGATCTATCGAGGCATGGACGTCGGTACGGCCAAGCTCCCGGTTGCTGAGCGGCGTGGCGTGCCGCACCACCTGCTCGACCTCTACGACGTCACCCGCCCGGCCACGGTGGCGGAGTTCCAGCGGCTCGCCCGCGCCGCGGTGGCCGATTGCCGGCGCCGCGGGGTGGTCCCGGTCCTGGTCGGGGGAAGCGCGCTGTACGTCCGGGCCATCCTCGACCAGTTCGAGTTCCCGGGGACCGATCCACAAGTGCGTGCCCGGCTGAGCGACGAATTGGCCGAGTACGGTGCACCGGCGATGCACGCGCGGCTGCGTGAGCGCGACCCGGCCGCGGCAGCGGCGATCCTGCCCACCAACGGGCGCCGGGTGGTCCGGGCGCTGGAGGTCATCGAGCTGACCGGCCGACCGTTCACCGCAACGCTGCCGCCGCGGCGTTACGCCTACGACGACGTCGTCCAGATCGGCCTGGACGTGCCTCGTCCGGTGCTCGACGAACGCATCGAGCTGCGGGTCCGGCGGATGTGGGAGCTCGGGCTCGTCGACGAGGTCCGCCGGCTGGAGGCCCAGGGCCTGCGGCAGGGGCCCACGGCCAGTCGCGCCCTCGGCTATGCCCAGGTGCTGGCGTTCCTGGCCGGCGAGTGCAGCGAGCAGGAGGCGCAGGACGAGACCGTGCGAGCTACGCGCCGCTTCGCCCGCCGCCAGCATGCGTGGTTCGGCAAGGACGAGCGCATCACCTGGCTGCCATTCGACGCCGCCGACCTCGTGGAGCAGGCGCTGGCTTACGATCGTCGATCGTGACCGGCGCCGTGCGGCGGGTACGGATCGCAGCCGGGCGATGCGCACGAAGGGAACCAGAACGTCGATGGCAACGAGCATCAGCTTCGTCAAGGGCCACGGCACGCAGAACGATTTCGTGCTGGTACCCGACGCCGACGACGTGCTGCGGGAAACACTCGACGCCGCGACGGTTCGGCGGATGACCGACCGGTACGCGGGAATCGGCGCCGACGGCGTCATCCGGGTCGTGCCGACCGATGCCGTCCCCGACTACGCGCATCTCGCTGATGCGGCCGAGTGGTTCATGGACTACCGCAACGCTGACGGCTCCGTGGCCGAGATGTGCGGCAACGGGGTGCGGGTGATGGCGCGATACCTCTGGGAGTCCGGATACGCCGAAGGCCCGGTGCTCACCATCGCCACTCGCGGCGGAGCACGGACGGTTCATGCGGAGACTGACGAGACGTTCACCGTCGAGATGGGGCATGCGCGCCCAGCGCCGACGCGGCAACTGCCGCTCGTGACCGCCGCGGGGCACACCTGGCCGGCCACCGCGGTGTGGGTGCCCAACCCGCACGCTGTGGTCTTCGTCGACGATCTGGCCGCGCTCGGACTGCTGACCGAGCCGCCGGGGATCCGCCCGGCGACGCTGTTCCCGGAGTCGGCGAACGTCGAGTTCGTCGTCGGCCATGGCGAACGGCACATCGCGATGCGGGTGTGGGAGCGGGGGGTCGGCGAGACTCGATCGTGCGGAACCGGTGTGTGCGCTGCCGCCTGGGCGGCGATGCGCCGCGACGGGGTCGGCGCCGGGTTGCCGTACACCGTGGACGTCCCTGGGGGCCGGCTCGTCGTCACCGAACGCCCGGACGGCGAGATGCTTCTGACCGGGCCGGCTGTCCTGGGCATTCACGGCACCATCGAAGTGTGACGCACATCACAGCATCCTGAGGCGGCTCCGGGACGTCTCCTTCAGTAGGAGGAGGGCGACGTGACGACTCGCGGCTGACGTACTCGAAGTCAGGCGGGCCTAGCGTTGTGAATGTGGCCAGGCTGGGTAGCCGACCCACATGGCACGTGCTGATGAGAGGCGGTGTGTCATGAGCGTGACACAGATCCAAAGACGTGAGGCCGTGCTCCAGGAGGTCGCCCGCCGAAGCGAGCGCCGCGCATCCGGGCGAGCCGAGCGGCGTGCGGCCACGTTGCGAGCGGCGGCCAAGTTGCGGTGGGCTGCGTCGACGGGAGCGAGCTACGGTCGGTCGTAGGACGTCGACCGACGAAAAACCGGGGTGACCTCGAAGTCCGAACATGGGATCGTGGATTCACAAGCCCACCCGAGTAGCGGGTCACGCCCGGTGAAAGCAGGAGAATGACCACCAGCCCACGCCGTACCTCTACAGACGACACCACCACATACGACACCTCGACATACGATCCGTTCGCCGATTTCGGCGAGCGCCTCCCGGACGTGGAGGCCGGCGCCGACGTGGAGACGACCGGTGATCTCGAGCTCGACGAGCGCCGCTCCCTGCGCCGGGTCGCGGGGCTGTCCACCGAGCTCGAAGACGTCACCGAGGTCGAGTACCGACGGCTGCGACTCGAGCGGGTGGTGCTGGTCGGGGTGTGGCCCGGTGGCGACAGTACCGAAGCTGACAACTCCCTCGCCGAGCTCGCTGCGCTGGCCGAGACCGCTGGTTCACAGGTCCTCGAGGGCCTGGTGCAGCGCCGGCAGCGTCCGGACCCGGCGACGTTCATCGGCTCCGGCAAGGTCGACGAGCTCCGCGACATCGTTCTGAGCACCGGCGCCGACACCGTCGTGTGCGACGGCGAGCTGTCCGCGTCGCAGCTGCGCAACCTCGAAGACCGCATCGGTGTCAAGGTCGTCGACCGCACCATGGTGATTCTCGACATCTTCGCTCAGCACGCCAAGAGCCGCGAGGGCAAGGCTCAAGTCGAGCTCGCCCAGCTCGAGTACCTCTCGCAGCGGCTCCGAGGCTGGGGTAGCAGCCTGTCCCGGCAGGCCGGCGGCCGCGCCGGTGGGGCGGGCGGCGGCGTCGGGACCCGTGGTCCGGGTGAGACGAAGCTCGAGACCGACCGCCGCCGGATCCGTACCCGGATGGCTCGGTTGCGGCGCGAGCTCGCCGCCATGCGCACGGCCCGCGACACCAAGCGCGCCGAGCGGCGGCGCAACGCGGTGCCGGCGGTTTCCATCGTGGGCTACACCAACGCCGGCAAGTCTTCGCTGCTCAACCGGCTCACCGACGCCGGCGTGCTGGTCGAGGACGCGCTGTTCGCCACTCTCGACCCGACGGTGCGGCGGACCCAGACATCCGACGGGCGCATCTACACCCTCGCCGACACCGTCGGCTTCGTGCGGCACCTGCCGCACGAGCTCGTCGAGGCCTTCCGGTCCACCCTGGAGGAGGTCGCCGACGCCGACTTGTTGGTCCACGTCGTCGACGGATCCCATCCCGACCCCGAAGGCCAGCTCAGCGCGGTACGTGACGTCCTGTCCGAAATCGGCGCCGGCGACGTTCCCGAGATCGTCGCCGTCAACAAGGCCGACGCCGCCGACCCGCTGGCCACCGCCCGGCTGCTGCGCAGCGAGCCGCATGCCGTCGTGGTGTCGGCGCGAACCGGCGAGGGCATCGACAAGCTGCGGACGCTCATCGAGAACGAGCTGCCGCGCCCGGCCGTCGAGATCGACGCGCTCGTGCCCTACGACCACGGCGAGTTGGTGTCCCGGGTCCACACGACCGGCGAGGTCATCTCCGTCGACCACGTCGCCGAAGGCACTCGGGTGCGTGCTCGCGTCCCCGAGAACCTCGCCGCGGCCCTCGAGGCCTACACCGTGTAAATGATCATGTTCACTTGGCGATTCCCTGCTGCACCACCCATGCACGCCTGGTGATGCAGCAGGTCGCCTCGTGGTGTCACGACGAGCGCCCGCCCAGGTGCTCAGCCAGGAACGCCTCGGCGGCGGCATAGAACCGTTCCCGGTTCTCCGGTTTCGCCAACCCGTGGCCCTCGTCCTCGAACAACAGGTACTCGTGGTCGAGCCCCTTGTCCTTCAGCGCGTTCACGATCTGCTCGGCCTCGGCCACCTTCACCCTGGGGTCGTTCTTTCCTTGCGCCACCAGCACCGGAATCCGGATCTGATCGGCCTTCGACAGCGGCGAACGCTCCCACAGCATGTCGGCCTCGGTATCGGGATTGCCCACCCGGGTGTGCATGAAGGCGATCTGCGGCTTCCAGTACTCCGGCACCGAGGCCAGCAGCGTCAACAGATTCGACGGGCCCACGAGGTCGACGGCGCAACGGAAGACGTCCGGGGTGAACGCAGCACCGGCCAAGGCTGCGTAACCGCCGTAGGAGCCGCCGTAGATGCCGACGCGATCGCGGTCGACGGCCCCGGACTCGACGAGGTGGTCGATGGCGTCGAGCAGGTCGGTGTGCATCGCTCGACCCCACTGCTTGTTACCGGCGTTGCCGAACGCCTTGCCGTACCCGGTGGAACCGCGGAAGTTGACCTGCACGCACACGTAGCCGCGGTTGGCGAACCACTGCGCTTCGGGGTCGTAGCCCCAGGTGTCGCGCGCCCACGGCCCGCCGTGGACGTTGAGGACCGCCGGTAGACCAGATCGCGGCACCTCCGGCGGGAACGTCAGGTAGCCGTGCACGGTCAAGCCGTCGCGAGCGGTGAACGAGAACGGCTCCATCTCGGCGAGGCGGTACTCCTCGAGTTCGGGGCGATGGGAGAACAGGTACGTCAGCTCCCGGGAGTCCCGGTCGAAGACGTAGTAACGGACCGGCCCATCGGAGAGCACGTCGGAGACGAGCCAGGTGCGATCGTCGCGTACCGCGCGCGACACGCCGACCTCGCCGTGCAGACGGGAGCGCAGGTGGTCGATCTCGGCGCCCAGCTCCTGGTCGAGGTACACCCACTCCTTGCGCTGCTTGACGAAGGTGACCGCTTGGGGCTCCAGGGTGTCCGGATGCATGGCCACGCCGCTGACGTCGTAGTCGGGGTCCTCGGCCAGCACCGTTTCGGCGCCGGAGGCGAGGTCGACGCGGATGAGGCGGGCGGCGTTCGCGTCGACGCTGGACAGGATGAACGCGGCCGATCCGTCCCGGCTGAAGCCGACGACGTCGGTGGCGGCGACGTCTTCGGCACTGATATCGAACCACGGCTCGTCGGTGCCGTCGTCACGACGCCGGTAGACCACCGCCCCGCCGTCCTCGGTCATGGTCAGCCCGCCGCGGATCTGGAGGTGGGAGTCGACCAGCCAGCCGGCGTAGCCGGGGTTCGTCTCCACCTTCTCCAGCGCTCGGGTGGTCAGGTCCACCCGGTAGACGTCGTGCAGCGCGGGGTCGTCGGCGTTGAGCCCGATGAGCATCGTCGTGGGGTTCCATCGGTTGTGCTCCAACACCCCGGCCGTGACCCCGGTCTGTGGCGTGAGCAGCGTCGACTCGCCGGACTCGAGGTCCAGTGCGTAGAGGCGCCAGTCCTCGTCACCATCGGTGTCCTGCAGGTACACGAGAGTGCGGTCGTCATGACAGAACATGAAGATGCGGATGCCGCGCCCGCGGTCATGGGTGACTGGCCGCGCCGCCGACGGATCATCGGCCGGGCCGACCCAGACGTTGAGCACGCCGTCGTCCGGAGCCACGAAGCCGAGCCGCGTGCCGTCCGGTGACAGGCTGGGTGAGATGCGCTCCGGGTTGCCGAACAAGACGTCCCGGGGAATCAGAGGCACCGCGTCGTAGGTCATACGGCCGATTCCATCATGGCCACGCGGTGATAACGGCCGCGCCCTCGGGCGTCCACGTGCCCGCGCGCGCCGCGCGTCGAGGGCAACCGTGCCGCACTCCGGCGTGGACGATGTGCGCGATCGACAACGTGTAACGTCTCATCGGTGACCCAGGCCGACCCCAACGTCGTGAAACTGCTGGCCGCGGCTGTCGCCTCGGTCGGGGGAGCCGAGCGACCCGGACAGGTGGCGATGGCCGAAGCCGTCCGCCACGCCATCGACAGCGGCGAGCATTTGCTCGTCCAGGCTGGCACCGGCACCGGTAAGTCGCTGGCCTATCTCGTGCCCGCGCTGTTGCACGCACACGAGACCGACGAACCGGTCATCGTGGCCACCGCGACGCTGGCCCTGCAGGCCCAGTTGGTCGATCGCGACCTGCCTGCTCTGGTCGATGCCGCCGGCGGCCTGCTGAGCCGGCCCCCGCGGTGGGCCACTCTCAAAGGGCGAGCGAACTACGCCTGCCTGCATCGCGTTCGCGATGGCGCGCCCGACGACCAAGGCGCGCTCGTCTCGGTGGAGCAGGCTGCGACCGGTCCACTCGGGCAGGAGGTCCTGCGGGCCCGCGAGTGGGCCGAGGAACAGGCGTCGTCCGGCGGTACCGGCGATCGGGACCGGCTGGACCCGGGCGTGAGTGATCGGGCGTGGGCGCAGATCTCGGTCAGTTCGCGTGAATGCCTGGGCGCCAGCCGTTGCCCGTACGGCCAGGAATGCTTCGCCGAACTGGCCCGGGCTCGCGCCGGTGAAGCCGATGTGGTGGTGACCAACCACGCATTGCTGGCCATCGATGCCCTCGAAGGCGTGCCGGTGTTGCCCGAGCATGATGTCGTCGTCGTGGACGAAGGTCACGAGCTGGCCGCCCGGGTGACGAGTGTGGCCACTGCAGACCTGTGGCCCGGGGTGATCGATCGCGCCGCGACCCGGGTGCGCTCGCACGTCGACGACGGCGACGCCGAGGAGTTGCGCACCGCGGGGGAGCGGCTCCGCACCACCCTGGCCGATGCTCCGCTGGGCCGGCTGGACGAGCTGCCAGAGCCACTGCGGATGGCGCTGGTGGACGTCCGCGATGCCGCCCGAGCCGTGCAGTCGGGGTTTGCCGCAACCGCCCGCGACGAGCGAAGTGCCGACGCCGAGTCGGCCCGGCGTGCGGCGAAGGCGATGGTCGACGAGATCTTCGCGACGGCCGAGCGAGTGTCGGCAGGTGGCGAGTTCGATGTCGTGTGGACCGAGGACCGCGACCGGGGCGGCCGCGTGCTGCGGGTCGCCCCACTGTCGGTGGCAGGCGTCCTGCGCGAGCGGTTGTTCGGGACGTCGACGGTGGTCGCGACGTCGGCGACGTTGGAGCTCGGTGGCACGTTCGACGCTGCCGCCGGGTCGTTCGGGCTGCTCGGCGAGGGTGCGCCGGCGTGGTCGGCCCTCGACGTGGGATCGCCGTTCGACTACGGGCGGCAGGCGATTCTCTATGTTGCGCGCGACCTTCCCACCCCGGGTCGCGATGGTCTGCGGCCTGAAGCCGTGGACGCCTTGGTCGAGCTGATATCCGCGGCCGGCGGGCGCAGCCTCGGGTTGTTCTCGTCGCGACGTGCTGCGATCGAGGCCGCCGAGGCGGTGCGCGCGAAGCTGCCCGACATTCCTGTGCTGTGCCAGGGCGAGGACGTCGTGGCCAGTCTGCTGCGGCGTTTCGCCGCGGACGAGCGCACGTGCTTGTTCGGCACGTTGTCGCTATGGCAGGGCGTGGACGTGCCGGGCGGCTCGTGTCAACTGGTCGTGATCGACCGGCTGCCGTTCCCGCGCCCCGACGAGCCACTGAGTTCAGCGCGTCAACGGGCCGTGGAGCGTTCCGGGGGCAACGGTTTCATGACCGTCGCGGCGAACCACGCGGCGCTGCTTCTGGCTCAGGGCGCAGGCCGCCTGATTCGTCGGTCTAGTGATCGTGGCGTGGTGGCAGTGCTCGACCCCCGGCTGGTGACAGCTCGCTATTCGAGCTATCTGCGAGCGTCGTTGCCGCCGATGTGGTTCACCACGGACCGCGCGGTGGTCACCGGTGCATTGCGTCGGCTCGCTGCGAGCGCTGCCTCGGACGACACGCGCGGTGACACCGGCGATGCGGCGGAAGGCTGACCAGCGGGCTCGTCACCACGTCGCGACAAGCCCTGCCTCCCGCCCAGAGGCCGCGACATGGCTCAGATTCGGCGCATCACGGCGACCACGCGTCCGAGGATGACGGCGTCGTCACCTGGAATCGGCTCGTACGCGTCGTTGTGCGGCAGGAGCCACACGTGTCCGTCGCGCTGCTTGTAGGTCTTGACGGTGGCCTCGCTCTCGATCATCGCGGCCACGATCTCGCCGTTCTCGGCGACCTGTTGCTGGCGCACCACGACCCAGTCGCCGTCGCAGATGGCGGCATCGATCATCGAATCGCCGGTGACGCGCAGCATGAACAGCGTTCCTTCGCCGACGAGCTCACGGGGCAGGGGGAACACGTCTTCGACGGCCTGCTCAGCCAGAACCGGACCACCGGCGGCGATTCGGCCGACCATCGGCACGTAGGACGGGATGGGCTTGCCGTCCTGCTCGGACTCGGGTGGCCGGGTGGAATCACCCGGAGCTGAGCCAGGCGGGAGCACTTCCAGCGCCCGCGGACGGTGTGGATCGCGGCGGATGTAGCCCTTCGCTTCGAGCACCCCGAGCTGATGCGCAACGCTTGACGGACTGGACAATCCGGCCGCCTGGCCGATCTCGCGCATGCTGGGCGGATACCCACGGTGGCCCACGGCGTCCCGGATGACTTCGAGTACCTTGCGCTGCCGCACCGTCAGGTCGGCCGGATGCACGTGGGTCTCGGGAAAGCTGTGCACCGAGGCTCCCTCGGACCCTGCCTCCCTGTCCTTGTCACCTTGCGTGGCCACCGCGCCACCTCCACATCGTCGTCTTCATGAAGTTTGAACCCGACCGCGCACTTAGTTCGAAAACGCTCTGCACCGTCGAGTAATGGCGCCAAGCGTAACCGCTTTCAGCGACACGATCAAACATCTGTTCGAAGATGTCTCGACTTTGTCAGTGCCGGGGTGTAGAAATTCGTACAGCCGTTCCATCGAACGGTTGTACGGACGATATCGGGAGGGTCAGACATGGCGACCACGACGGATGTATCGACGCTCGAGGCGCGCACGCGGGTCGTGATCGAGTCCCTGCCGGTCGATCTCGCCGAAGTCGATGGGCCGGCCGTGCGTCGGGTGCGTGTGGCACGTCCGGTGCCGATGGCCTGCCGCGGTTCGGCGGCGCCGAGTGTGCGCGGCGGGCGGTTGACGCGCCGAGGGCGTCTCGTGATGTCGGCGGCGTGGGTGGCCCTCGTGATCGTCGGCGTGCTCGGCGTCGTGCGCCCCTGGGCCGGAGCGGAGGGTCCTGGTGAGATTTCCGATCAGGCCACGGTGCGCATCGTTCCGGGGGACACGTTGTGGGACGTGGCCGGGCGGGTCGCGCCGGAGGCGGACCGCCGCGAGGTGGTGACCGCCATCGTCGAGCTGAACGATCTGAGCTCCGCTGGTGACATCCGGCCCGGTGACCGGCTGCGGCTGCCCAGCGAGCGCTGATCACGGCTCGGCCGGCGTCGCGCCGCGATCGTGGTGGCAGGTCGCGACTGTGGCGACATGGTTCGGGCGGTGGTGAAACCGGCCACCATGATCACGCCGCGCTGCAGGATCCGGGCGCCGAGCCCGGAGCGGCGCGCCCGGCCGTCTCGGCGGGTTGCCGAGTGACCTGCAGGGATGAAGTGCACTTTGGCGGGTGTCGCGAACGTGGTTGAAAACGTGGTGGCTGGGACGTACTGTTACCCCTATATCTAGTAGTTACACAGCTGTAAGTCGTCCACAGATTGTGGTTGAGGGTGCACAGGTTGTCCCCATCTCTTCCACAGGGCGTGAAAGGGGGAGTTGAGCGTGCACTGCCCGTTCTGCCGCCACGCCGACAGTCGCGTGGTCGACAGCCGAACCGCCGACGAGGGCACGGTCATCCGTCGGCGCCGGCAGTGCCTGGCCTGCGAGCGTCGCTTCACGACGGTCGAACAGCTGACGTTGGCCGTGGTGAAGCGTTCCGGGGCGACCGAGCCGTTCAGCCGCGAGAAGGTCATCGCGGGTGTGCGTCGCGCCTGCCAGGGACGCGGAGTCAGCGAAGATGCCTTGGCTCGGCTGGCGCAACGCGTCGAGGAGCAGTTCCGCGCCTCGGGCAGTGCCGAGATCCCCAGCCACGAGGTCGGGCTGGCGATTCTGCCGCCGCTGCGCGACTTGGACGAAGTCGCTTACCTCAGGTTCGCCAGCGTGTACCGCGACTTCGAGAGCCTCGCGGATTTCGAAGCCGAGATCGCGGCGTTGCGAGCAGATCGTGGCGGCCAGACCGACGTCCAGCACGGTGCTGAGCCGGACGACGACGCCCGGCCGGACTCGACGCTGACGGTGGCAGAACAGTAACCGGACCCACGGTCGGCGGGCAGGTTCCTCGACGGCACAACACATTTGACACCCGGTTCGGCCGGGCGGGGGAAAGATGAGGGAGTATTCATGACTGAGACGGTGAGCGGTCCGGCCCGCGGAGGCTCTGGCGGCAAAAGCGCCGGGCGATCCAAGGCCAAGGCGGCCACACGGGGACTCACCATCAACCGGATCTACACCACGCCCGGCGTGCATCCGTACGACGAGGTGACGTGGGAACGCCGCGACGTCGTCCAGCAGAACTGGCGTACGGGTGAGACGGTCTTCGAACAGAAGGGCGTGGAGTTTCCGGAGTTCTGGTCGCTCAACGCGTCCACGATCGTGACGACGAAGTACTTCCGCGGTGCAGTCGGCACCGACGCCCGCGAGTGGAGCTTGCGCCAACTGATCGACCGTGTCGTCAAGGCCTATCGCGACACCGGTGAGCGTGAAGGCTACTTCGCCGGGCCTGCCGACGCCGAGATCTTCGAGCACGAGCTGACCTGGATGTTGCTCCACCAGGTGTTCAGCTTCAACTCGCCGGTGTGGTTCAACGTCGGGACGAATGCTCCGCAGCAGGTCTCGGCATGTTTCATCCTGTCCGTCGACGACTCGATGGACTCCATCCTCAACTGGTACCGCGAAGAGGGGATGATCTTCAAAGGCGGCTCCGGTGCCGGCCTCAACCTCTCCCGCATCCGTTCCAGCAAGGAGCTGCTGTCCTCCGGAGGTACCGCCTCGGGCCCGGTGAGCTTCATGCGTGGAGCCGACGCATCAGCCGGGACGATCAAGTCCGGTGGCGCGACGCGGCGGGCGGCCAAGATGGTGGTGCTCGACGTCGATCACCCTGACATCGAAGAGTTCATCCAGACGAAAGCTCGTGAAGAGGACAAGATCCGTGCGCTGCGCGACGCCGGGTTCGACATGGACCTCGGTGGAAGCGACATCGTGTCGGTGCAGTACCAGAACGCCAACAACTCCGTGCGGGTCTCCGACGAGTTCATGCGAGCGGTCGAAGCCGGCGACGAGTTCGGCCTGCGCGCGCGGTTGACCGGCGAAGTCATCGACACCGTCGATGGGCGCAAGCTGTTCAGGAGCATCGCCCAGGCGGCCTGGGAGTGCGCTGACCCGGGCATCCAGTACGACGACACCATCAACGACTGGCACACCAATCCCGAGACCGGCCGCATCACCGCGTCCAATCCGTGCTCGGAGTACATGAGCCTGGACAACTCCAGCTGCAACCTCGCCAGCCTCAACCTGCTCAAGTTCGTCCGTGACGACGGCAGCTTCGACGGCGAGACCTTCGCCAAGGCCGTCGAGCTGATCATCACCGCGATGGACATCTCCATCTGCTTCGCGGACTTCCCGACCGAAGCCATCACGGAGGTCACGCGCGCCTACCGGCAGCTGGGCATCGGCTACGCCAACCTGGGTGCTCTGCTCATGGCCTCGGGCTTGGCCTATGACTCCGAAGGCGGCCGAGCCTTGGCTGCGGCGATCACCTCGTTGATGACCGGTGCTGCGTACAAGCGCTCGGCCGAGCTGGCCGGGGTGGTCGGGCCGTACGAAGGCTTTGCTCGTAATGCCGAGGCGCACGCCAGGGTCATGCGCAAGCACGCCGCGGCCAACGATGCACTACGCACGGTGCACTCGCTCGACGAAGACGTGCGCAAGCTGGCCACCCAGGTCTGGGCCGAGGGCAACAAGATCGGCGAGAAGAACGGCTGGCGAAACGCGCAAGCCTCGCTGCTGGCTCCCACCGGCACGATCGGCTTCATGATGGACTGCGACACGACCGGCATCGAGCCCGATTTCTCGCTGGTCAAGTTCAAGAAGCTCGTCGGCGGTGGATCGATGCAGATCGTGAACCTGACGGTGCCCCGAGCGTTGGAGAAGCTCGGCTACACCGGCGAGACCATCGAAGCGATCGTCGAGCACATCGCCGAGCATGGCAACGTCGTCGACGCGCCCGGGCTCAAGCAGGAGCACTACGCCGTGTTCGACTGCGCCGCCGGCCAGCCGCGTGCCATCGAGCCGATGGGGCACGTGCGGATGATGGCCGCCGTCCAGCCGTTCCTGTCCGGTGCGATCTCCAAGACCGTCAACATGCCGGAGTCCGCGACGGTCGAGGACATCGAGAACGTCTACATGCAGGGCTGGAAGCTCGGTCTGAAGGCGTTGGCCGTCTACCGCGACAACTGCAAGGTCGGGCAACCGTTGTCGCACGGTTCGTCGAAGGCTACCGAGAAGTCTGGGTCCGACGAGGTCGTCGTCGAGTACCGGCCGGTGCGCAAGCGCCTGCCCAAGTCGCGGCCGAGCACCACCACGTCGTTCACCGTCGGCGGCGCCGAAGGCTACATGACTGCCGGCTCGTACCCTGACAACGGCCTCGGCGAGGTCTTCCTGAAACTGGGCAAGCAGGGCTCCACCCTGGCCGGCATCATGGACGCCTTTTCCATTGCCGTGTCCATCGCGTTGCAGTACGGCGTGCCGTTGGAGACCTACGTCGAGAAGTTCACCAACATGCGTTTCGAGCCGTCCGGCATGACCGACGACCCCGACATCCGGATGGCGCAAAGCGTGGTCGACTACATCTTCCGTCGGCTCGCGCTGGACCACCTGCCGTTCGAGTCGCGGTCGGCGCTGGGCATCTACACGGTGGCTGAACGGACGCAGCAGATCGAGACCGGCGAGTACGCACCGGTCGATGACGTCGACGTGAACGATCTTCGGCAGACGCCTCAGCCGCAGGAGCGCTCCGAAGCTCCGAAGGCAGCGGAGAAGCCGGCACCGGCTGACGCGCACACGTCCGCGGAACTGCTCGAAGCGATCCAGGGCACCAGCACGGACGCTCCGCTGTGCTTCACGTGTGGCACGAAGATGCGCCCGGCCGGCAGTTGTTACGTCTGCGAAGGCTGTGGCTCCACCAGCGGCTGCAGCTGAGGTGAGCACCGAGAAACGCTGACGGCGATGCTCGGCGACAGGGCCGGGAGGCGAAGCGAGAGCCAGCCTCCCGGCCCTGTTCGTCAGAGGCGAGGAGCGACGCCGGAGATGAGGTCGGCGACCTTTCCCGGGGGAACATAGCGCGCACGAACAGCGCCACCGGCCAGTTTGCGCACGAGGTGGTCCTCGGGCAGCGGCTGCTGCGAGGCCACGAGCACCACGTTCCCGTAACGACGGCCCCGCAACTGCGCCGGCTCGGCGATCAATGCGACGTGCTCGAACACCTCCGACGCCGCGGCGGCTTCGACACGCGACTCCCGGACGTCTGCGGTGTCGGCCACGTTGCCAACGTAGGTGCCACCGTCGTTGAGGACCCGGTCCACCTCCCGGTGGAACGTCACCGTCGTCTGGTGCCTGGGCACCTGCTCGCCGTCGAAAGCGTCCCGAACCACGACGTCGGCGCCTCCCGGGGGCATCACCCCCAGGCCCTCCAGCCCGTCGGCGGTGCGTATGCGCAGACCCGGCACCGCCCGCAGCCCGAACGCCTGCCGCATGAGAGTCACGAGGGCAGCGTCGACTTCGAACACCGTCTGCCGCGAACCTGGCCGAGTCGCCGCGAGGTAACGCGCCAGCGTACAGCCGGCCCCGCCGAGGTGTACCGCGTCAACCGGCTGGCCCGGCTGGCCGAGCGCGTCGAGCACGCAGCCGGTCCATTGCATGTACTCGTAATCCAGGCGGGTAGGGTCGTCGAGGTGGATGTACGAGCTCGGCGCGCCGTTGACCAGCACCGACCACCCGCCCGGGTCGTCGCGGTCGGGTATCAGTTCGGCGGTGCCGGAATCGACGTCGTGGCGCCCGGCGAACAACTCCGGACGGGGACGGGCGTGAGCGCGAGAGCGGGACACAACCGGTAGGTTCGCACGTATGGCTGAGCGTCCCGCTAAGAACCTTCATGTCAATGCGCCGTTCCGGGCTGACGAGAGCCGGTATGACACGATGCCGTACCGGCGCAGCGGCCGTACCGGGATGCATCTTCCTGCCATCTCACTCGGGCTCTGGCAGAACTTCGGTGACGAAACCGCGCTGGCCGCACAGCGTGAAATCATCCGGACGGCATTCGAGCGCGGTGTCACTCACTTCGATCTGGCGAACAACTACGGCCCGCCTCCAGGGGCGACGGAGAAGAACTTCGGCCGCATCTTCGCCGAAGACCTGCGGCCATACCGCAACGAACTGATCATCTCCACCAAAGCCGGCTACGACATGTGGCCCGGGCCCTACGGCGAATGGGGCTCTCGCAAGTATCTGTTGGCCAGCCTGGACGATTCACTAGAGCGGCTCGGGTTGGATTACGTCGACATCTTCTACTCGCACCGCTTCGACCCGGACACTCCACTGGAAGAGACCATGGGCGCGCTGGATGCGGCGGTGCGCTCCGGACGGGCCCTGTACGCCGGCATCTCGTCGTATTCCGCGCACCGAACCGCGCAGGCGGTGCAGATCATGCGAGAGCTGGGTACCCCGCTGGCCATCCATCAGCCGTCGTACTCGATGCTCAACCGGTGGATCGAACCCGACCTGCTCGACACGGTCGCCGAGCACGGGCTCGGTGTCATCGCGTTCTCGCCGCTGGCCCAAGGCCTGTTGACGAACAAGTACCTGGCAGGTGTGCCCGAGGATTCCCGGGCCGCCCGCGCGGGGTCGTTCTCGCCCTCGCTGATCACCGATGACGTGATCGCCCGGGTCCGGGCGCTGAACGACATCGCCGCTGCGCGGGGTCAGACGCTGGCGCAGATGGCCCTGTCGTGGGCCTTGCGCGACGAGCGGATCACCTCGGTGCTCGTCGGTGCCCGCACGCCGGCACAGTTGCTGGACAGTCTCGGCGCGATCGAGCACCTGGAGTTCAGCGCGGACGAGCTGGCGCAGATCGACAACTACGCCGTGGACGCGGGCGTGAACATCTGGGCACGGTCGAGCGAAGCGTGAACGAGACGACGAGTGGGCGGAGTGGTCAGCGTGGCTGATCGGGTGCGCCGGCATCCCCGGACCGAGGCGATCTGGACGCAGCTCAACACCGCGATGGCCAGGTTGTGCGAGGTGTCCGGGCGCAGCCGACTCGACGTAGTCGATCTGGGCGGCGGCAGCGGCACCTTCGCCGTCCCGCTCGCCGAGCTCGGCCATCGGGTCACGGTCGTGGACCCGAGCCCGAACGCGCTGGCCACCTTGCATCGGCGTGCCTCAGATGCCGGTGTGGACGCCGAGGTGGCCGGTGTGCAGGGCGACGCCGCCGGGTTGCTGAGCGTCGTCGGTGCGAACAGCGCCGACCTCGTGCTGTGTCACGGCGTCTTGGAAGTGATCGACGAACCTGACTCGGCGATGGCCGGTGTCGCGGCCTGCCTGCGCCCGGCCGGGGTCTGCAGCGTCGTGGCAGCCCAGCGCTACGCTGCGGTGTTCGCCAAGGCACAGGCGGGCCACCTCGCTGATGCACGCAGGCTCCTCGACGATCCGGACGGGCGGTGGGGGCCGTCGGACCCGCTGCCGCGCCGCTTCGACGAGCCCGGGCTCATCTCGATGCTGACCTCGTCGGGGCTGCAGGTGGTGGAGGTTCATGGTGTTCGAGTCTTCACCGACGGCGTCGCCGGGAGTGTGGGCGACGACCCCGCCGACGTGGCGGCGCTGGCCGAGCTCGAGATCGCTGCCGCGCGGCATCCGGCGTTCCGCGCGGTGGCTGCTGCGCTGCACGTCATAGCGCGGCGGAATCCTGCTTGACCGTCCCGCGATGCGCGCTACGCCGGTCGGCTTTCGTCCTTGGCTTGGTCCGCATATGCTGGTCTGTACAGCAGGTGCCCATGTAGTTCCGCGTTCATTGGAGGGGAACGGTGCCACTCTCCGATCATGAGCAGCGGCTGCTCGAACAAATGGAGCAGGCGCTCCTCGCCGAGGATCCGAAGTTCGCCACGGCGATGCGTGGTGCGGACCTTCGGCGGCGGTACCGGCGCCGTGCCGTCGTGGCCGGCCTTGTGTTCGTCGTCGGCGTGGTCATGCTCATGACCGGCGCCGTCACGCAGGTGATCCCGCTCGGAGTGGCTGGGTTCGTCGTCATGCTCGGTTCGTCGTGGTACGCCGTGACCTCCTGGAGGCGGGTCCCACTGACCGACCCCGCTGGTGCGGTGCCTGACGTGCCGGACATCAGCCCCGGATCTGCACGCCGGCAACGTCGTCCCAAGGCGACCAAACGGCCTAAGAACAGCGGAACGTTCATGGAGCGCATGGAGCAGCGTTGGCGTGATCGGCGGGAGCGCGGCTTCGGCCAGTGAACCGCTGAACAATCTTGCGCGGGCCAGCACGCTGGCCCGCGTTTTGCTGTGTCGGGCGGGCTTTCGTTCGGCGGTGGCCGATGGCGTGGGCTTCTGGTCCCCATGTGTGCCCGTGATGTGGGCCCGAGCCGACCATGTTCTGCTGCTCGGTCAGCACACGTCAGGTTCGCGATCGCGCCCCGCCTGGCAGCACGCGATTCAGTGCCGTCCGTAGGCGTTCACCGCTGGCATCGGCCCAGTCGTATCCGTCGGCGACGGCCTTGCTCGCGGCAGCCGCAGCATCTCGCAGCCGTGACGGCACCAGGAAGGCTCGCACTCGCGTCGACAGCGACATGGAGCGAGCGAACCCGCGACGTACCACCGCGGCATCCGACCGCAGGTCTGGCATCGCCAGCGCCTGGGGAGCGTAGCGGGCGCGTTCGGTCGCCGTCACGATGTCGGCGAGCGCCGCTCGGGTGTCGTCGTCGAGGTCAGCTTCGTCAGCCAGGCGTCGCGCACTCGATCGCGGCGTGTCGGCCGCATTCCACCGCAGTCCGGCGTCGCGTACCGCTTCGCGGAACTCCGCCCACGCGGCCTCGGCTGCAGCTGCCGGGTCCGGGGCCTCGCCTTCGGTCTGCCGCCACCGCCAAGCGCGGACCACCTTGGAGTGCAGCCACGGAGTGCTGACGAAGGCGACCATCAGGACCAGGCCGAGCACGGCCAGCGACCACGGGGACGACGGCCCGTCACCCGACGACCCGCCGCCACCGGCGACATCGTCGTCGGGCGTGACACCGGGTTGCGACGCAGAAGGCCGCGGCGTCGGCGACGCAGACGAGATGGACGTGTCGGTGGGCGCGTCGTCGGCCGGGATGAAGGTCCAATCCGGTGCCCGGCCGGTACGCGATGGGGGAGTGGGCTCGAAGCGCACCCAGCCGATGCCGTCGAAGTACAGCTCGGGCCAGGCGTGAGAGTCGTGAGCACGGACGAGGTAGGTGGCATCACCCTGGTAGTCACCGCCGGTGAAGCCGACGGCGACGCGAGCGGGGATGCCCAGAGCTCGAGCCATGATCGCCATCGATGCGGCGAACTGCTCGCAGTATCCGCGTCGGTCGGTCAGGAAGTCCGCGAGCGCCGTCGACGAGTGTCCCGGCTGGGACTCGATGTCGTAGATGAAACCGCCGTCGGATCGGAACCAGCTCTGCAGGGCTGCCGCCCGGGCGAAGTCGTTGCTGGCGTCCTGGGTGACCTCAGCGGCCAGGTCGGTGACGATGCCGGGCAAGTCGCCGGGCAGCTGCAGCAGCGGATCGAGCTCGTCACCGGGTTTGCCGGCCGAACGCAGCGCCTCCACGCTCGGCGCGATGTTCAACCCGGTGACCTGGTAGGTCATCGAGCGAACATCGTCCTCGGGTGACACCACGTCCAGCGTTTCGGCGTGGTATCGCCAGTCGCCTTCGATCTCGATCGCACGCGGCGGGTACGGCAGGGGGAGCCAGCGCGAGCTGTAGTTGTCGGTGACGTCGATGGTGTAGTCGACCGTCGAGGGGTCGGCCACGTCGAGTCCTTGCGGCCACGGTAGGCCGCTGTTGACGGAGTCGGGGACCGGGCGCTCGGAGGTCTTCCACTCCTGGCCGTCGAAGATGTCCAGCGCCACTGTCCGGATGTACTGCGGCTCGTCGACGGACGAGGTGTACGTGAGGACATCGACGTTCTCGGGGCGTTGCAGGTTCTGCTGGAGGTCGACGATGGGGTTGTCGGTGCGGATGGTCTGTCCGCCGCCTCCGCTGCCGCCCCGGCCGCTGTCGAGCACGCCCTCGCTGAGGACGGGTACCACCCCGGGCACGAGAATGGCCGCAGTGAGGGCGACCGCGCTGACGCGACGTCCGTTGCGGGCCAGCGAATCGGTCTCCGGAATGCCCGAATGCGCCGCGGACGGGCTCGCCGCCCGGCCCCACGCCATGATCCGGCTGCGGCCCTCGGAGATCAACAGGGCGAGGAACGCCGCTGCCGGCGGCACGAACCACCACCACGCCAGACCTCCCGGGGTCACCGAGGCCGCGACGGCATAGCACGTCGCCAGGGGAAACCCGGTCAACGCGATCCGCCGCAGCCCCACGGCCACGACGTCCACCAGGAGCGCGACGAGCCCGGCACCGCCGACGAGCATCAGCGAGATGCCGCGCGGAACCGGGATGGGCTGCACGTAGGACGTGATGGCGTCCAGGCCCTCACCGAACACATCGACCAGGCGCGTGGCCCACGCCGTCGTGGGGATGAACCCCAGCAGGGCGACGTCACCGGCGAACAGCACGCCCAGCCAGAGCACCAGCACCGCGAGCTGCGCCACCGGAACGACGACCGCCGGAATGCCGAGCCGGCGCATCAGGAACCCGCTGGCGGCGACCGCGGCCACGGCGACAGCCGCCGGAACGAGCCAGCTGTCGTCGATCGTGATCGCCATCAACGGCAGCACCGAGGCGAGGGCCGCACCTGCAGCGATGATCACCGTCCGGGTGGAGGAGCGCGGTGTCATCGTCGTCCTCCCTCGGGCTCGTGCTCGCGTCCGGCTCGTACGGTCTCGGTCACGCCACACCCGCCTCCGGCTGGCTCGCTGCTGCTGATGGCCGCTGCAGGCCGAGGTGCTCCCACAAGGCCGCCAGGTGATCGCCGCGACGGGCGGTGATGACGTTCCAGCCGGCGCTGTTCAAGATCTGCGCGTGGTTGTGCAGCCGGGCCTGCTCGCTCTCGCGCGCGGCCATCGACGTCCACGACATGGTGTCGAGCATGACGGCCAGCGCGGCGGTCGAGCCGTGGCGGAGACTGGCCACCAGCCGGGCCTCCTGCTCGTCGAGCCGGCCGATGACGGCGATCAGCAGCCCGGTGGCGGAGTTGGCACCGGCGAGCAGATCGGGCCAGCTGCCGACGGAGGCCTCGCGTTTCGGTGCGACGACAGCCAGCGCTTCGAGCAGCGACGCGGTGGCATCACCTGCACCGCTGGCCGGGTCGTGCCACGCCGTGGAGACCGCTGCGCCGTGATCGGTGGCCAGGCGGACGGCGTAACCCCGATCGGACAGGTGGACGCCGATCGAGGCCGCGGCGGTCACGGCCCATTCCAACGAGGAGTCGACACCTTCGCCGGCGTGCCCGGCGGTTCGGTTGTCGAGCAGGACGGTCGCCCGGCTCTGCCAGGGCTGTTCCTCGCGGCGGACCATCAGTTCGCCGTGATGGGCGGTGGCGCGCCAGTGCACACGGCGCATGTCGTCGCCGGTGCGATAAGCGCGGATGGTGGCGTCCTCCTCGCCGGCGCTGGCGATGGCCCGGGGCCGGCTCTCGCCACTGCCGCTCCATTCCCCGACCAGCCGGACCGGCGGCAGCCGGTGGACGGCGGGGGTGACCACCAGGTGGCCGACCTCGCTGAACGGACGGTGGATCTCGACCATGCCGAACGGATCGGTGACCCGGACGGTGAGCGGGCCGATGCTGTACCGGCCGCGCACGACCGGGCGCACGGTGTAAGTGACGTCGCGCCGGAACAGCGACCACACGTGATCGAGGACGAACCGCGGCCGGGTGCCCAGGGTGAACGGGATGCTGTCCTCGACGAGCAGGACCCCGGTGGCGATGCGGGCTCGATTGGAGATCTCCAGGTGCACGGTGGCCGTTTCGTCCACGGCGATGCGCGCCGGCTCGACTCGC
This sequence comes from Haloactinopolyspora sp., assembly GCF_027324685.1. Lineage (NCBI taxonomy): Bacteria > Bacillati > Actinomycetota > Actinomycetes > Jiangellales > Jiangellaceae > Haloactinopolyspora > Haloactinopolyspora sp. The sequence continues at coordinate 70,321 of NZ_DAHVSH010000095.1, read as the reverse complement.
CGCGACGCTTTGAGACGGACCCGGCTGCGCAGCGCGATCACCAGGCTGATCAACGGGACGAGCAGGAGCAGGATGCCGGCGCGGAGCAGATCACGCTCGCCCGCGAGCACCGCGGCCAGAGCCGTCCCAACGCCGATGGCGACGAAGGTCCAACCCCGCCGGGTCAGTCCGGACAGTGCGTCGCCCACGCGACTACCTACCTTGGCTCGGTTCCGGCTGGGGCACCTGCTGGACGAGGTCGGCGACGACCTCCGCCGCGCCGCGCCGCCCGATCTGCGCCTCGGCCGTGGGCAGGATGCGGTGCGCCAGGACGGGCACGGCGAGAGCCTGGAGGTCGTCGGGCAGCACGTACTCGCGGCCGTCGAGACTGGCCCAAGCCTTGGCCGCGCGCACGAGGTGCAGGGTCGCGCGCGGGGACGCGCCCAGGCGCAACTCCGGTGAGGTACGGGTCGCGGCGGTGAGGGCGACGGCGTACTGCTTGATCGGTTCGGCGACGTAGACGTGCCGGACCAGGCGGACCAGCTTGTGCACGTGAGCGGCGTCGGTGACGGGCTCGAGCGGGTCGAGACCGAGGTTGGAGCCGTGGGTGTCGATCATGTCGATCTCGTCGCTGGGCGACGGGTACCCCATGGACAGGCGCATCATGAACCGGTCGCGCTGCGCCTCGGGCAGCGGATAGGTGCCTTCCATCTCGATGGGGTTCTGGGTGGCGACCACCATGAACGGGGGCTCGAGGTGGTACGTGGTGCCGTCGACGGTGACCTGGTGCTCCTCCATGCATTCCAGGAGCGCCGACTGGGTCTTCGGGGACGCGCGGTTGATCTCGTCACCGACGACGATGTTGGCGAAGATCCCGCCGGGCTTGAACTCGAACTCGCGGCTTTCCTGATTGAACACCGACACGCCCGTGACATCGCTGGGCATGAGGTCCGGCGTGAACTGGATGCGCCGGACCGAGCAGTCGATGGCCCGCGCGATGGACTTGGCCAGCATCGTCTTGCCGACGCCCGGGACGTCTTCGATGAGGATGTGGCCCTCGGCGAGTAGGGCGGTGAGGGCGAGGCGAGTGACCTCGGGCTTGCCTTCGATGACCGAGCCGATGGCGGCCTGCACCTGCTCGGCGGTCTCGACGAGATCGGTCAGGGCGAGTTCGGCCGGGTGGTCTGCTCCCGGTATGGCCCGGTGCCGGTGGATCAACGGTTCAGGCACGTTTCCTCCCAATGTCCCGATCTCGCCGGCGAGGTTACCCGGCTGATCGCTGAGCCCCCCGACGTGCCCTGAGTCTCGTCAGTATGACGCGAGCCAGAGGGTCAGGTTCCAGCCGACCTTCGTGAGCTGTTGCACAGAAGCCTATGTCGGCCTCGGTGGCCGCGCATCTGCCTGCCGGCCCGGATCTCGGGGGCGGGTGGGGCGTTGTGGAGCTGGATTTCGAGCTGCGAGAGCGGCCGCCGACCTCGTCTCGTCCTCGGTCTTCGAGTGTGTTCGAGCGCGCTCAGGTGGGGCGAGTGGGGCGCGTCAGGGTGCGATTGTGGTTGCAGGTGGGGGAAAGTGGCGTATGGTGGTGCCCAATGGAGTACAGCGGCCTGATCGATTCGTCCGCGAAGACGCGGCCTGGGGAGTCGGCCGGCGGGGAGGTGGGCCATGTTCCTTGGCACCCACACCCCTCGCCTGGACGACAAGGGCCGGTTATTTCTCCCTGCGAAGTTCCGGGACGATCTGGCGGAGGGCGTGGTGATCACACGAGGACAGGAACGCTGCCTCTACGTGTGGCCGCGCGCGGAGTTCGTGCGGTTCACCGAGCAGTTGCGCGCGGCGCCGTTCACCCACAAGGGCACCCGTGATTTCGCTCGCATGCTCGCGGCGGGAGCCAGCGACGAGGTTCCCGACAAGCAGGGCCGCATCACCATCCCGCCCGGGTTGCGGACCTACGCCGGCCTGGAGCGTGAGTGCACCGTCGTGGGTGCGATGACCCGCGTGGAGATCTGGTCCGAACAGGCCTGGGAGGACTACCAGGCCGAGAAGGAGCCGATGTTCGCCGACATCTCCGAGGAGGTGTTGCCAGGGATCTTCTGACCGCCGCAGGTCAGCGACCAACGGACGTACGGCGAGGTCTCCGGCCGCTCACGCCCGGTTGGCGCCACTTCCCCGGCGCCAAGCGGTACGGAGCTGGCAAGCCCGAGCGGGCGGAGACCTGGCCGTACGAACGGCACACGGGACAGGAGACGAGGGCGGCCGATGCCACAGACGGGGTACGTGACATTGGCCGGGGTCCTGTCGCCACGACTGCACGAGACACGGGGGTGTCGATGACCGAGAAGGGGCCGGTGCAGCCGCACGGGGCGTCGCACGTCCCGGTGCTGCTCGAGCGCGTCGTCGGTCTGCTCACGCCGAGCCTGGAGGCCGAAGGCAGGGTCGTCGTCGACGCGACTCTGGGCCTCGGCGGGCATGCGGAGGCGATCCTCGAGCGCAGCCCGAAGGCCAGGTTGATCGGTATCGACCGCGACGCGGCGGCGCTGGCGATGGCTGAACAGCGGCTGCGCCGGTTCGGTGAGCGCTTCACCGCGGTGCACGCCGTCTACGACCGCATCGCTGACGTGCTGGCCGACTTGGGGATCGACCGGGTCCATGGGGTCCTGCTCGACCTCGGTGTGTCGTCCCTGCAACTCGATCAGGCCGAGCGGGGATTCGCCTACGCCAAGGACGCGCCGCTGGACATGCGGATGGACCAGTCGAGCGGTCCGACGGCTGCGGACGTGCTGAACACCTACGACGCCGCGGAGCTCACCAGGATCCTGCGCACCTACGGCGAGGAGCGCTTCGCCTCCAGGATCGCTGCTGCCATCGTGCGCGAGCGGGCCAAAGAGCCTTTCGTCACCAGCGCGCGCTTGGTCGGCCTCGTTCGCGACGCCGTCCCTGCACCGGCGCGCCGCAGCGGAGGCCACCCGGCGAAGCGGACGTTCCAGGCTCTGCGTATCGAGGTCAACGGCGAGCTCGCGACACTGGAACGAGCCCTGCCGGCGGTTCTGGCGGTCCTGGCGGTGGGTGGGCGAGCCGTCGTGCTGTCGTACCACTCACTCGAGGACCGGATGGTCAAGCGGGTCTTCGCCGCCGGTGCCGCCAGCACCGCGCCGCCCGGGTTGCCCGTGGAGTTGCCCGAGCACCGTCCCAGGTTGAAGCTGCTCACCCGTTCCGAAGCGCCGACCGAGGACGAGATCGCGGCCAATCCGCGGGCGGCGTCGGCTCGCCTGCGTGCTGTCGAACGAATCCGGGAGGCTGCCGCATGAGTGCCGATCGCGCCTTCGTTCCTGCTGGCCGCCGGACGATCCCGGCGACGCGCCGCCCGACCCTGCGCAGCGTGCCCGGGGGAGTCACCCGGATGCCGCGTGCGCCGTTCGTGGTGCTGGTCCTGTCCGTGCTGGGCGTGGGGCTGATCGGGCTTCTCCTGCTGAACACGGCCATCCAACAGGGTTCGTTCGCGCTGGACGAGCTCGAGGCCGAGACCGCGGAACTGCGCGACCGGCAGACCACGCTCGCCGACGACGTCGCCCGGCGCGCCGCGCCGGACTCGTTGGCCGAAGCCGCACGCCGACTGGGCATGGTCCCGGCCGAGAATCCGATCTTCGTCGAACTGCCGCCGGCCCAACCGGCTGGTGGACGCCCATGACCGACGAGCGGTCCGGCGCGCGGCGCGGCGGCCGTACGCCGGAGGGTCGAGGCCGTCCCCGTTCCGCCGCCTCTGAAGCGTCCGGGGCGCGCTCGCGTGGCGGGACGAGCACGCCCCGGTCGGCGCGGAGCGCGGGTGGCACGACCACGCCGAGGCCACGTCCCAGTTCGTCGCGCGCGACCCCGAAGTCGCGCGCGACGCCGAAGTCGCGCCCCGCGCCGAAAAGCGCACCCAAAGCCGCACCCAAAGCCGCGCCGAAGGCGTCGTCCACGAGCAAGCGGACCACACCGAGCGGCGGACGCGGGACATCGCAGCGACGACGTGCCACGCCAGCGGCCCGGCGTGCGGCACCGGAGAATCGGCGTACGGTCCCCACGGACGCGCGGACACCGAACCCGAGAACGGCGACACGCGCTCGTGCCATGCCGACGTCGAAGCCCAGCGTGCGGCGCCGACCCCGGGAGGAGGCCGGCGCGAAGGCCGGGGCCGGCCGCAAACCCCGGGCCCGGGCCGCGAAGCCGAATCCACCCCGGGCGCCGAAGCCGCGGCCCAAGCCGGCCCCGAAACCCAAGGTGCCCAAGCCCCCGCGGCCGGTCCGGCTGGCCGATCCGCGCAAGCGCCTGCGCGTCAGCCTGATCGGCGTGTGCGTGGTGCTGTCGTTGTTCGGCGGGCGGCTGGTCCAGCTGCAGGGCTTGGACGCCTCGACGTATGCGGCCACAGCCAGCGAGATCGGCCGCGACCGGTTCTCGATCAAGGCCGAGCGCGGCGAGATCCTCGACCGCAACGGCGCGGTGCTCGCGAACACTGCCGAGGCCTACGACATCGCCGTCGACCAGACCCAGGTCACCAACCCGGCCGCGTACGCGCTCCAGCTCGAGGAGCACCTCGACATCGATGCCGGCACCCTGCAGCAGAAGCTCACCGGCGACGACCGGTTCGTGTACCTGGCCAAGGCCGTGCCCGGTGCCACGTGGCGTGACATCAAAGCGCTGGGTCTGGCCGGGCTGTACGCGCACGACGCGGCCGCTCGTGACTATCCGGCCGGTGGGGTGGCCGGGAACATCGTCGGTGTCCTCGGTGCGGACGGCGTCGGGCTGACCGGCCTGGAGCAGTCGATGAACGACCTGCTCGCCGGTGAGGACGGACAGGCCTCTTATCAGTACAGCCCAGCCGGGCAGCGCATCCCCACCAGCGCCGAAGACAGCGTGCAACAGCCCGTCCCCGGTACCGGCCTGCGCCTGACCGTCGATCGTGACCTGCAGTGGTTCACCCAGCAGGCGCTGGCCGAAGCCGTCGATCACGCCGGTGCCGCGGGGGGAGCAGCGGTGGTCATGGACGTCGACACCCAGGAAGTGCTGGCGATGGCCGGGACGCCGGATTTCGACCCGAGCGAACCGGGCCGTACCGATGCCGAGGACCGCGGCAACAAGGCCGTCGAGGACTCCTACGAACCCGGCTCGGTGTTCAAACCGCTCACCCTGGCGGCGGTGGTGGAGGAAGGGCTGGCCGACGCTTCCACGGTGTACTCCGTGCCGGACCACATCAGGCGCAGCGGCGAGACGATTCACGACTACTACAGCCACGGCGAGGACCAGATGACTCTCGCCGGCATCATGGCGAAGTCGAGCAACGTCGGCACGGTCCTGGCTGCCCAAGATCTCGACAAGTCCACGTTCCGCAGCTACCTGGAGAAGTTCGGTCTCGGCACGCCGCCGGGGATCGGCCTGCCCGCAGCCACCGGAGGCATCCTGCCGAAGGAGTGGGCCGACCTCACCCGCGACAACATCGCGTTCGGTCAGGGCGTCTCGGTCAGCGCCCTCCAGATGGCCTCGGCCTACGCCACGATCGCCAACGGCGGCGTGCGTGTGGAGCCCAGCATGGTGGCGGCCACCATCGGTCCCGACGGTGAGGAGACCCCCGCCGAGCCGGGCAAGACGACCCGCGTCATCAGCGAGGAGACCGCGGCTGAGATCACGATGATGATGGAAGCCGTGATGGGCGACGACGGCACCGGCGAGCCCGCCCGGGTGGAGGGCTACCGGGTGGCCGGCAAGACCGGTACCGCGCAGCGAGTCGATCCCGATTGCGGGTGCTACGCGAAGTACAACTCGTCGTTCATGGGTTTCGCGCCGGCCGACGACCCGCAATACGTCGTGGTCGTCTCCCTGTTCGCCCCGACCAACGGAAACTCCGGCGGTGGCCTGGCCGGTCCGGCCTTCGCGGACATCATGCGATTCGCGCTCGAACAGGGTGGCGTGGCACCGTCGGGTACCGAGCCCCCGCAGGTACCACTCTTCGCCGAGTGACCGAGTAGATTGCTCTGTCGTGCCCGACCGCCCAGGACTGCGTCCCCGTCACGTGCCGCCGCGCCCGCTGGCCGAACTGCTGGCCGAGGCCCGCGTCGTCGCGACGGGCAGCGACGACAGCGTGCCGCCGGGCGCGGAACTGCCGCTGGTGACGGGCATCACGCATGACTCGCGCCAGGTCCGCCCCGGCGACGTCTACATGGCGTTGCCGGGAGCCAAGACGCACGGCGCGCGATTCATCACCGCCGCGATCGAGCTCGGCGCCGTCGCGGTGATCACCGATCCGGTCGGCGTCGAGCACGCCGACGCCGCGGCGGTGCCGACGGTCGTGGTCGACGACCCACGGGCCCGGATGGGCGAGCTGGCAGCGGCGGTGTACGGGTACCCGGCCCGCGAACTGCTGATGCTCGGTGTCACCGGGACCAACGGCAAGACCACCACGGTGTACATGCTCGACGCGGGCCTGCGCTCCGCCGGCCGGCGGACGGGGCTCATCGGCACCGTGGGCACCCGCATCGGCGACGATCAGCTCGACAGCGTGCGCACGACGCCGGAAGCCACCGACGTGCATGCGCTGCTGGCCGTGATGCGCGAGCAGGGCGTCACCGCTTGCGCCATGGAGGTCTCCAGCCACGCCATGGCCTTCGGCCGGGTCGACGGCATCGTGTTCGACGTGGTCGGGTTCACCAACTTGAGCCAGGACCATCTGGACTTCCATGCCGACCTCGAGGACTACTTCGCGGCGAAAGCAGCGCTGTTCACCGCCGACCGAGCGCGGCGAGCCGTCGTCATGGCCGACGACGAACACGGCCGGCGGCTGGCCCAACAGACATCGATCCCGACCGTCGTCGTTCGGTCCGGACCAACGGGAGCGCTGCCCCCGGACGACTGGCACGTCGAGCGAGACGGCGACACGGCGGTCCTGATCGGTTCCGACGGCAGCAAGCTCGAACTCCAGGTGCCCCTTCCCGGTGAGTTCAACATCGCCAACGCCGCGCTGGCGGTGGCGATGCTGGTCGCGGCCGACGTGCCGGCGCCGACCGCCGTGGCCGGGGTCGGCACGTGCTCGGGCGTTCCGGGCCGGATGGAACGAGTGCGCACTGACGACCCCCGTGCGCCGGTGGGGCTGGTCGATTTCGCGCACACGCCGGACGCGATCGAGAACGTCCTGCGTGCTCTGAGCTCGCGGGGGAAGCTGATCGTCGTGCTCGGCGCCGGCGGCGATCGCGACCGGGGCAAGCGGCCGCTGATGGGCGAGGCCGCAGCGCGGGCCGCGGACGTCGTCATCGTCACCGACGACAACCCCAGGTCCGAGGACGCCGCGACCATCCGCGCCGAGGTGCTGGCCGGCGCCCGGGCCGCGGCGGCGCCGGGACGGACTCGAATCGTCGAGGTCGGGGGTCGTCGCGACGCGATACGCGCGGCGGTAGGCATGACCGAGGGGAGCGACGACATCGTCGTCGTCCTCGGCAAAGGGCACGAGCAAGGGCAGGAGATCGCAGGCGTGGTGCACCCCTTCGATGATCGTGCTGTACTCCGTGACGAACTGCGGCAGTGGAGTGAGGAGAACTCCCGTTGATCCCCCTGACCCTGGCCGAGATCGCAGCGGCCACCGGCGGAAGCCTGGACTCCGTCCCCGATCCCGAGGTCCGCGTGAGCGGCCCGGTCGTCGTCGACTCCCGCGAGGTCGCGCCCGGTGGGCTGTTCGTCGCGCGAGCCGGCGAGCAGCGTGACGGGCACGACTACGCGGCGACGGCCGTGGCCGCCGGGGCGGTGGCCGTGCTGGCCGCGCGGCCGGTGGGGGTGCCGGCCATCGTCGTCGACGACACCGAGCACGCCTTCGGCCGGCTCGCCCGTACCGTCGTCGACCGGCTGCCCGAGTTGGTCGTCGTCGGCGTGACCGGATCGTCCGGCAAGACCACGACCAAGGATCTGCTCGCCCAGGTGCTCGAACCCCTCGGTCCGCTGATCGCGCCGCCGGGTTCGTACAACACCGAGGTGGGTGTCCCGCTGACCGTGCTGCGCGCCGATGAGTCGACCCGGACGCTGGTGGTGGAGATGGGCGCGCGAGGGCTCGGGCACGTCGAGTACCTGTGCGGGATCGCGGCGCCGTCGATCGGCGTCGTGCTCAACGTCGGCAGCGCGCACCTGGGTGAGTTCGGCGATCGCGACACCATCGCCCGGGCCAAGGCGGAGCTGGTCGAGGCGCTGCCCGACGACGGCACCGCCGTCCTCAACGCCGACGACCAGGTCGTGCGGCGGATGGCCGAGTCCACCGAGGCGAAAGTGGTGATGGTGGGGGAGTCGGTGCACGCCGACATCCGCGCCGAGGACGTCACGATCGGCGCCGACGGCCGCGCGTCGTTCACCATGGTGGCCCCGGACGGCACCGCGCGTGTCGCGCTTCGCCTCGCCGGTGCGCATCAGGTCGCGAACGCGTTGGCCGTGGCCGGGGTGGCCCACAGCCTGGGCCTTCCCGTCGCCGACATCGCTACGCGTCTCACCGCAGCCGAAGCGCGTTCACGATGGCGCATGGAGATCACCGAACGCGCCGACGGCGTCACCGTCGTCAACGATGCGTACAACGCCAACCCCGAGTCGATGCGCGCCGCACTGAAGACGCTGGCGGTGATGGGCGGCGATCGGCGGACCTGGGCGGTGCTGGGGGAGATGCTCGAACTGGGCGAGTCGTCGGCCGCCGAACACGAGGCCATCGGGCGCCAGGCCGCGCAGTTGGGCATCGCCCGCGTGGTGGCCGTCGGCGCGGGGGCAGCGGGCATCCATCAGGCAGCCCGGCGCGAACCTTCCTGGGCGGGGGAATCGGGTGCAGTGCCGGACACCGACGCGGCGTTCGAGCTGCTCCGCCGCGAGCTTCGAGCCGGCGACGTGGTGCTGCTGAAATCGTCGCGCGACGCCGGGCTGCGTCACCTGGGTGACCGCCTGGCCGAGGCCGGAGGAGCGTCGTGATCTCCATTCTGACCGCAGGCGTCGTCAGCCTGGTCGTCTCCATCCTCGGCACCCCGCTGGCGATCCGGCTGCTGGTCCGGCGCGGGTACGGCCAGCTGATCCGCGACGACGGTCCGACCAGCCACCACACCAAGCGCGGAACACCCACGATGGGCGGAGCGGTGATCATCATCGCCGCAGTGCTCGGGTACTTCGTGGCGCACCTGGCCCGGCTGTCCCAGCCCAGCGTGTCGGGGCTGCTGGTGCTCTTCCTGGTCGTCGGGCTCGGGATCGTCGGGTTCCTGGACGACTACATCAAGATCTCCAAACAGCGCAGCCTGGGCCTGCGCAGCCGGGCGAAGATGGGTGGCCAGGTCGCCGTCGCGGTCGTCTTCGCGTTGCTGGCGATCCGCTTCCCCGACGAGCAGGGGTACACGCCGGCCTCGCAGGCGCTGTCCGTGCTGCGCGACACGCCCTGGGTGCTGCCGACGGCGGTGTTCGTGCTGTGGGCGCTGTTCCTGATCTCCGGGTTCTCCAACGCGGTGAACCTCACCGACGGCCTGGACGGGCTGGCCACCGGCGCGGCGGTGATGGTCTTCGGCGCGTACACGATCATCGGGGTCTGGCAGTTGAACCAGAGCTGTGCGGTGGCCCCGGGACCGAGCTGTTACGAGATCCGCGACCCGCTCGACCTCGCGGTGGTGTCGGCGGCGCTGGTGGGCGCCTGCTTCGGATTCTTGTGGTGGAACGCTGCGCCCGCGAAGATCTTCATGGGTGACACCGGTTCGCTGGCGTTGGGCGGCGCGCTGGCCGGACTGGCCATCACCACACGCACCGAGCTGCTGCTCATCCTGCTCGGCGGGTTGTTCGTGGTGATCACGCTGTCGGTGATCCTCCAGGTCGGCTGGTTCAAGCTCTCCGGTGGCAAGCGGCTGTTCCGGATGGCGCCGCTGCAGCACCATTTCGAGCTCAAAGGCTGGGCCGAAGTCACCATCGTCATCCGGTTCTGGATCATCGCCGGCATGTTCGTCGTCCTGGGCCTGGGCGTGTTCTACGCCGAATGGGTGGCCGGATCGTGAGTGGCAAGATCACCTGGCTCGACGACGCCGACCGGCACAGCCCCTGGGCGCAGTTGTCCGTCGTGGTCGCCGGGCTCGGCGTGTCCGGCTACGCCGCCGCGGACGCGTTGATGCAGCTGGGCGCCCGGGTGACGGTGGTCGACGAACGCGACGGCGACGCCGAGCGCGAGCGCGGCACCATCCTTGAGGTCCTCGACGTCGACGTCCGGCTCGGCCCCGGATCGACAGCCACGCTGCCACCCGGCACCGATCTCGTCGTCACCTCGCCTGGTTGGCGCCCGAACGCGCCTCTGCTCACTGCCGCGGCCGCGGCAGGGACACCGATCTGGGGCGAGGTGGAACTCGCCTGGCGCCTTCGTGACCCGGCCACGCCGTGGCTGGCGCTGACCGGCACGAACGGCAAGACCACCACGGTGCGGATGCTCGCGCAGATGCTCAACGCCGCTGGCCTGCGGGCTGCGGCTGCCGGAAACGTCGGCGAGCCGATCGTCGCCGCGGTGCGCGATCCGGCCGGGCACGACGTCATCGCCGTCGAGCTGTCGAGCTACCAGCTGCACTGGACGCATTCGATGACGGCGCACTCGGCCGCGGTCCTCAATCTCGCACCCGACCACATCGACTGGCACGGGTCGCTGGAGGCTTACGCCGCGGCCAAGGCCCGCATCTACCGGGGCGTCAGCAACGCGTGCGTCTACAACGTCGCCGACCCCGCGACCGAGCACATGGTCCGTGAGGCCGATGTGGCCGAAGGCGCCCGCGCCATCGGCTTCACCCTCGGCGTACCTGATGTCGGCATGGTCGGCGTGGTCGACGGCGTCCTGGTCGACCGCGCGTTCGTCGCCGAGCGCCAGACGTCGGCGGCCGAGCTCGCCGCCGTCGACGACATCCAGCCGACCGCGCCCCACAACATCGCCAACGCGCTGGCCGCGGCCGCGCTGGCCCGATCGGTGGGCGTGCCACAGAGCGCGGTCCGAGACGGGCTGCGCCGGCACCGTCCGGAACCGCATCGGATCACGACGGTGGCCACCATCGACGGCGTCGATTACGTCGACGATTCGAAGGCGACCAACCCGCACGCCGCGGCGGCGTCGTTGTCCGCCTACACCGGCGTGGTCTGGATCGCCGGCGGCCTGGCCAAAGGCGCCACCTTCGACGAGCTCGTGCGGGCCGTGCGCGGACGGCTGCGCGGCGTGGTCCTGATCGGCGCGGACCAGGACGTGATCGCCGAATCACTGGGACGACACGCGCCCGAGGTCCCGGTGATGGCGATCCCGGCAGCCGACAATCGTCCCGTGGACGACATCATGACGCAGGTGGTCGACGCGGCCGCCGGGCTGGCCGAGCCTGGCGACACCGTCCTGCTCGCCCCGGCGTGTGCGTCCATGGACATGTTCACCGACTACTCCGCCCGGGGAGACAGTTTCACCGCGGCCGTGCGACGACGGCGCCGCGACGCGTAGGTGCGGACATGAGGAGGGTCAGTTCAGTGGCCGATCATGCCGACCGTGCGAGCCGGGCCAGCGGCGATTCGGGCACGGCGACCCACTCGACCTTCGCCGCGGCGAACGAGGCGCTGCGGCGCCTGTTGCGACGCCCCTTGGCCTCGTACTACCTGGTGCTCGGTTCGGCCGGACTGCTTCTGGTGCTGGGCCTGGTCATGGTCTTCTCCGCGTCCAGCGTGATGTCGCGTATGCAGTTCGGCTACTCGTACTACTTCTTCGCCCGCCAGCTCGCCTGGGTCGTCGTGTCGCTGCCGATCGCCTGGCTGGCCTCGCGGATGTCGCCGCGCCTGATCCGCCGGTTCGGGCTGCCGGCGCTCGTGCTGGCCGTGGTGTTGCTGGCGCTGACGTTCGTTCCCGGCCTCGGCGTGACCCGCGGCGGCAACCGCAACTGGCTCGACTTCGGCGGGCCGTTCCTCCTGCAGCCGTCCGAACCGGCCAAGCTCGCCTTGATCATCTGGGGTGCACAGGTGTTCGCCCTCAAGGGCAAGTTGCTCAACCAGTGGAAACACCTGCTGATCCCGTTCGTCCCAGTGTCGGCGGCCATCGTCGCGCTGACCATCGGGCAGCACGACCTCGGCACGGCGCTCGTGCTCATGGCGATCGTGCTGACCCTGCTGTGGGTGGTCGGCGTCCCGACGTGGCTGTTCACCTTCGCTTTAGGCGTCGTCGCGGTGATCGGCACATACTTCGTCACCGCGTCGGAGAACCGGATGGCGCGGGTGGTCGGCTTCCTCGACCCGTTCTCGGACTTCTCCGGCACCGGCTACCAGGCCGCCAACTCCATCTACGCCTTCGCCACCGGCGGCTGGTGGGGGACCGGTCTGGGGGCGAGCCAACAGAAGTGGGGCCAGCTGCCCGAAGCGCACACCGACTTCATCTTCTCCATCCTCGGCGAGGAACTGGGTCTGCCGGGTGCGCTGATGGTGCTCCTGCTGATCTTCACTCTCGGTTACGCTGGCATCCGGATCGCGATGCGAACCCGCGACACGTTCACCAGGCTGGCCGCAGCAGGGATCACCGGCTGGCTGACCGTGCAGGCCGTCATCAACCTCGGCAGCGTGCTCGCGGTGTTCCCGGTCATCGGCGTACCGTTGCCGCTCGTGTCGTACGGCGGTGCGTCCATGGTCGTGGTCGTGGTCGCGGTAGGCATCCTCATGGCCCTGGCCAAGGAGGAACCGGGCGCTCGGGATGCGCTGGCCGCGCGCAAGCAGGCGCGGCGCGAACGGCGTCAGCAACGCAAACTGCGAGGGAGGACCGCTGGGTGAGGGTGGTACTGGCCGGCGGGGGCACCGCCGGGCACATCGAACCCGCGTTGTCGACGGCGGATGCCATCAGGCGCGCTGAGCCGGACGCACACATCACCATGCTGGGTACCGAACGAGGTCTCGAGACCAGGCTCGTTCCCGAGCGAGGCTACGAACTCGCGCTGATCCCGCCGGTGCCGCTGCCGCGCCGGCCCACCCCGGAGCTGCTCAGGCTGCCGTTGCGGGTGCGCGCTGCGGTCAGCGAGACGGCGAACGTGCTGCGCTCGCGCGGCGCCGACGTCGTGGTCGGCTTCGGCGGTTACGTCGCGCTGCCGGCCTATCTCGCCGCCCGTCGTCTCGGTGTGCCGATCGTGGTGCACGAGGCCAACGCCAAGGCAGGGCTGGCCAACCGGATCGGGGCTCGATTCACCGAGCATGTCGCCGTCGCCTCGGCCCACGCCGCGTTGCCGCATGCCCAGCAGGTCGGCATCCCGCTACGGCGCTCGGTGACCAGCCTCGACCGTGCGGCCATGCGGGCCGAGGGGCGTTCGTTCTTCGGGTTGGACGCCGACCGGCTCACCGTGCTCGCCTTCGGCGGCAGCCAGGGAGCCCGCCGGATCAACGAGGCCGTCGACGGCGCGCTCGACGACCTGCTCGCCACGGACGCCCAGGTGTTGCATGCCGTGGGTGCGGCGAACGCCGGGGTGTTCCGCGGCCGCGAGCGCTACGTCCCGGTGCCTTACATCGACCGGATGGACCTGGCCTATGCCGCGGCCGACATCGCCGTGTGCCGCGCCGGCGCCATCACCTGCGCCGAACTGGCCGCCGTCGGCCTGCCGGCCGTCTATGTCCCGCTCCCGCACGGCAACGGTGAGCAGCGGTTCAATGCCGAGCCCACCGTCCGGGCCGGCGGCGGGCTGCTCGTTCCCGACGGCGAACTGACGCCTGAGTGGCTGCGTTCGGAGCTGGTCCCCCTGCTCGGTGACGCCGCCCGGATACGGGCCATGGGGGAGGCAGCGGCTAATCTCGGTCGTCGCGACGCCGACGATCGCCTCGTAGCGATGATCCGGCGCGCCATGAGCCCGAGCAGCGTCGGAGGTTGAACCAGTGATCGTCTCGCCACCGGAGCGAGTCGTCCCGGCCGAGAAACTCGGCCGGGTCCACTTCGTCGGCGTGGGGGGAGCGGGCATGAGCGGCATCGCCCGGATCCTCCTGGCCCGTGGCATCCCGGTCTCGGGCAGCGACGCCAAAGAGTCCGGCGTCCTGGCGGCGCTGCGGGCGCTCGGTGCCGACGTGTACGTCGGGCACGACGCGTCGAACGTGGGCACCGCCGAGACGGTCGTGGTGTCCACGGCGATCCGGGAGAACAATCCCGAGGTCCAGTTCGCGCGACGCAACGGGATCCGGATGTTGCCCCGGGCTGCTGCGCTGGCCTCGGTCATGGTCGATCGCCGCGCCATCGCTGTGGCCGGTACCCACGGCAAGACCACCACGACGTCGATGCTCACCGTCGCCCTGCAGCACTGCGGCGCCGACCCGTCGTTCGCGATCGGCGGCAACCTGAACGAAAGCGGTGCCAACGCACACAACGGCAGCGGCGAGTTCTTCGTGGCCGAGGCTGACGAGAGCGACGCGTCCTTTCTCGCCTACGACCCTGAGGTGGCCGTGATCACCAACGTCGAGGCGGACCACCTCGACTTCTACGGCACCGCCGAGGACTATGTCGCCGCCTTCGACTCGTTTGTCGACCGGGTGTGCGGCTTCCTCGTGGTGTGCGCCGATGATCCCGGTGCGCGTGACCTCGGCGAGCGTGCGGCGCAGCGGGGGGTCACGGTGCACACGTACGGTGAGTCTGCCGACGCCGATGTCCGGCTGACCGGCCTGGAGCTGTCGTCGACCGACCAGGACGGCGGCGGCACGGGCGTGTCGTTCGAGCTGGTCGCCCGCGGGCGCCGCCAGGAGCGGGTCCGGCTGCTGCTGCCGGGCCGGCACAACGCCCTGAATGCGGCCGCGGCGTTCACCGCCGGGCTCGGCTTGGGTTTTCCCGCCCGCGACCTGCTGAACGGGTTGGCCGGATACACCGGGACGCGGCGGCGGTTCGAGCTCAAGGGCATCGCGCACGGTATCCGGGTGTACGACGAGTACTCGCACCACCCGACCGAGGTGGCCGCCGCGATCTCCGCAGCCAAGGGCATCGTCGGCTCCGGCCGGGTGGTCGTCGTCTTCCAGCCGCATCTGTTCAGCCGGACCAGGATCTTCGCCGAACAGTTCGGTGCCGCGTTGGGAGCAGCCGACGAAGTCATCGTCATGGATGTCTACGCTGCTCGCGAGGACCCTGAACCCGGCGTCACCGGAGCGCTCGTGGCCGCGGCGGTGCCGTTGCCGCCCTCGCAGGTGGTGTTCGAGCCGTCGTGGTCCGCCGTGCCCGAGCTGGCGGCGTCGCGGGCCGAGCCAGGTGACGTCCTGCTCACCGTCGGTGCCGGCGATGTGACCCTGATCGGGCCGGAGGTGCTCGAGATCCTCGAACGATCCCCGAGCGGGGCGGTTCCGTGAGTGTTGCGTCGCGGTCGACGGGTTCGCAGGCCTTCGCTGCCCGAGCTCGCCGGCGGCGGCTGCGGCGCCTGCTGGGCATGCTGCTCGCCGTGATCGTGGCGCTCGGTGTCGGGACACTGGTGTGGCTGGTGGGCTGGTCGAGTGTGCTGGCCGTGAAGGACGCCGAGGTGCAGGGTGTGCGCGGCGCCTTGGCCGATGACGTGCTCGAGGCCGCTCGCGCACCTATCGGCACCCCGCTGGCTCGCGTCGACACCGGCGCCGTCGCGTCCCGAGTGCAGGAGCTGCCCGACATCGAGGACGTCGACGTCCACCGCTCCTGGCCGAACACCTTGACCATCGACGTCACCCCCCGCGTGGCCGAGGCCGCCATGCAGGCCGACGGAGCCTGGTTCGGCGTCGACAGATCGGGCATGATGTTCGCCCGGTCCGAGGCCAAGCCGGAGAATTTGCCGGTCCTGGAGGCATCGTCGGACGACGCCGACCAGCAGGTGCGGGCCGCGGGGGTCGCCGTACTGACCGGCCTGCCGACTGACGTGCTCGAGCAGGTGGAGTCGGTGCACGCGCATTCCGAGGCCGACATCCGGCTGGCGCTGGGCGATGACGTCATGGTGGAGCTGGGGACGGCCGACGACCTGGACCGCAAGGCAGAGGTCCTGCTCGCGTTGATGCAGGCGCAGGACGAGACCCCGTCGGTCTATGACGTCTCAGCGCCGAACCATCCTGCCGTGACCCAGTGATGTGTGACCCCGGGCCCCCGTTGTGACCGGGGCCTGCTTCGGCTGGGTCGTGCGGTGGGTGTGCCTCGGGCGTGTGGTGCGATGACGCGCCTCGGGGTGCGTTGCGCCAGGATCCGCGCCCTGGGTGGGGCAGCCTCGGGGTGCGTGGGCCGGGAGGCGCCCTGGGTGGGGCGGCCTCGGGGTGCGTTGGGCCGGGAGGCGCCCGGGGTGCGTTGAGCCGGGACGCGTGCTCTGGGTGGTTCGTGCGGTGAAGTGCGTGTCCACGCCGGTCGTGAAGATCCTCGTGTGAGAATGCGCGCAATATGCCGGCAATCTCCGCCACGACGATCTTCACGACCCGTCTGTGCAGCAGTAGTCCTCACGACGATCTTCACGACCGGCGTTGAGCGGCGGTACGCACCACGACGCCTCCACACCCGTGTCGCTCGCGGGAACCCCGCCGTGCGTCACGACGCCAGCCGGAGCCCCGACGATCTCTCGCGGTAGACCTCCACGAGGTGACGCTGCATCGAGCGCGGGCGTTGCCGCACGTCGTTGGTGGTGAAGCGTTCGACTTGCCAACCGCGGCGGCGAAGCGCGCGGTCACGTTCGCGATCGTAGTGCCGTGCCTGCGCCGACGAGTGGTATCGCACTCCGTCGATCTCGACGCCCAGTTTGATGCCTTCATCGGCGAAGTCCAGGCGGGCGAGCAGGATCCCGTTGTCTCGTATCTCGACCTGACGCTCGAACACCAGGCCGGCTGCGCGGAAAAGCGCGTCGGCCTCGTACTCCACGCCGGACTCGAAGGTCGGATCGAACTCCGAGATCGCCTGATGAACGAGCGCGATGCCGCAACGACCGCCGAAGTCGTCGGCGGCGGCGAGGATGCCGTCGACGGTGACCACCTCGCGGCTGACCACGTCGTAGAGCACCTGCTGATAGACCGGCGGATCGAGGAGGGCGGCGAGGTCGACCACGCTTCGTTCGGCCGACATCACCGGATGCCCATGTGCGGTAGCGGTGAACCCGTCGATCCGGCGGGAGCGGACGATTTTCAACCCTGGTCTGGCCAGACGCTGTACCGCGACCGGCACGGTGATCCAGATCCACCGGTGCCACAGATGCGGCTCGATCCCGTGCAGTCGCGCCGAGGTCGCATGGCTGAACCAGGCTTGCGCCCCGGCGTAGAGCAAGCCCGCAACCGCGGTTGCCGCGGGACTGTCGGGCGCACCCCGGAGCCTGAATACACCAGGATGCAGGGTCTCCCACCGGCCGTTGCCGAGGCGGGTGTCCATCTGATGCCGAGACAAACCGGCCTGACGTGCCTGCTGCCGGGAGAAGACGCCGAACTGGTGCTGAGCCATTTCGGCGATGGCGCGGTCGGGGGTATCAGCGGGGCGAATGTGAGGTGTCATACATGAATCGGGCCAGATCTCGGTCCCGCGGGCCAGGCCGATTCCGCAAAATGTGGAAACCGACGACCCGCTCGGTGCCCTGTGGACACGTCGGGCGGCATCGGCAGGGGACACAGTCGCCGGCCCAAGATGCGGCGGATCCGCTCGGGGGATCGGGGTCGTGAAGATCGTCGTGGTCCCAGATGCGCCCTATAGCGGCGTTTGTCATCACGACGATCTTCACGACCGGCCTCGAGCGGCAGTTTTGGCCACGACGATCTTCACGACCCGGTGCCGGCCGGGGCGCGGCCACGACGATCTTCACGACCGGCCGCGAGCACCCAGGCCCGGCAGCACCGCCTCACGACCGGCTTGGAGCGGCCCTCGCCGACGCGGCACCTTCACCCCTCGCCGACGCGGCACTACCATCCCGAACCCCTCACGGGGCCTCACCGCCGACCAAACGTGCCGCAACTTTCGTCTTGAGGGGCGCGGCGTGTCTGCGTCTCGGACGCGGTTGTGGAGCTTAGCGTTTTCTTATCCTCAGGTTGACATAACTATAAACCTCAACTTGAGGGTGAGAGTTGAACTCGAACGAGAGGCGATGTGACGTGACTGCCCCGCAGAACTACCTCGCGGTGATCAAGGTCGTCGGCATCGGCGGCGGCGGCGTCAACGCCGTCAACCGAATGATCGAAGTCGGGCTCAAGGGCGTCGAGTTCATCGCGATCAACACCGACGCTCAGGCGTTGCTGATGAGCGATGCCGACGTCAAGCTCGACGTCGGCCGCGACGCCACGCGCGGGCTGGGGGCCGGCGCGAACCCTGAGGTGGGCCGCACCGCAGCCGAAGACCACGCGGAGGAGATCGAAGAAGTCCTCAAGGGCGCTGACATGGTCTTCGTCACCGCGGGCGAAGGTGGCGGCACCGGCACCGGCGGCGCGCCGGTGGTGGCTCGCATCGCCCGCTCGCTCGGTGCGCTGACCATCGGTGTCGTCACGCGCCCGTTCATGTTCGAGGGCCGGCGCCGGGCGATGCAGGCCGAAGCGGGCATCGAAGCGCTGCGCGAAGAGGTCGACACCCTCATCGTCATACCGAACGACCGGCTGCTGTCCATCAGCGACCGCCAGGTCAGCGTCCTGGACGCGTTCAAGAGCGCCGACCAGGTCTTGCTCTCGGGTGTGCAAGGCATCACCGACCTCATCACCACCCCTGGGCTGATCAACCTCGACTTCGCCGACGTCAAGTCCGTCATGAGCAATGCGGGGTCGGCGTTGATGGGTATCGGATCCGCGCGAGGCGAAGATCGTGCCGTCGCCGCAGCTGAGATGGCGATTTCGTCACCGCTGCTCGAGGCGTCGATCGACGGGGCGCACGGCGTGCTGCTCTCGGTGTCCGGAGGCTCCGACCTCGGACTGTTCGAGATCAACGAGTCGGCCAACCTCGTCGCGCAAGCCGCGCACGACGAGGCGAACATCATCTTCGGTGCGGTCATCGACGACGCGCTGGGCGACGAGGTCCGGGTGACGGTGATCGCCGCCGGGTTCGACGGAGGCTTGCCGACCCGCCGCGAGCTGGGCTCGGTCCGCAAGGCCGATGGTCCCGCGGCGGCCGCAGCCATCGGCTCGGTGGGTACGGCTGGCGCAGGCGAGTCGGAGCAGTCCGGGTCGTCAGCGGCCGAGCAGTCCGCCGAGGCCTCGGGTGAGCAGGAAGGCGAGTCCGCGTCCTCGCCCCCCGCTCCGCCCCGCGAGCAGCGGCGTATCGTTCCGACAGCCACGGGCGACGATCTCGACGTCCCCGACTTCCTGAAATAGCGATCGGCGTGCTCAGGCACGAACGGTCGCTGAGCCGAGCGCGGTTCGCGTTCACCGATCGCCTCGGCGGTGTGAGTCGACCGCCGTACGACGAGCTCAACCTCGGTGGGCACGTCGGTGACGATCCGCAGGCGGTGGCCACGAACCGGCGCCTGCTCGCCGAAGCGATCGGGCTGCAGCCCGGTGACGTGTCGTACATGAACCAAGTCCACGGCACGAACGTGGCGATCGTGGACGGCCAGTCCGGCGATGCTGCGGGCGAGGCCGACGCGATGGTGAGTGCGACGCCGGAGCGCGCCTTGGCCGTCCTCGTCGCCGATTGTGTTCCAGTGGTCCTCGCCGACGCCGAAGCCGGTGTCGTCGGGGTGGCGCACGCCGGCCGGGTGGGGTTGGCCGCTGGCATCGTCCCGGCGGTCGTGCGCACGATGCGCGGCCTGGGTGCGCGGAAACTGTCCGCGCGGGTCGGCCCCGCCGTGTGTGGGCGCTGTTACGAGGTGCCGGCGGAGATGCGCGACGAGGTCAGCGCGGTCGTGCCGGAGACGTGGGCGGTCAGCAGAACCGGGACGCCCTCGCTCGACCTGCCGGCCGGGGTGGTGGCCCAGTTGCGCGCCATCGGCGCTGACGTCGACGACGTGGGGACCTGCACCGTCGAGGACGAGCTTTCGTACTCCTACCGCCGCGACGGAGTGACCGGACGGCTCGCCGGACTCGCGTGGCTATGTCCGGTGTGACGGTTGAGACTGCTGCGACACACGGGCGTGTCGCAGCCGCAAAATGCCTGGTTCGGCCATTCGGCGGGGCTAGTGTCTGAAGGCAACAGGGGAGTCCACCACTAGTGCGGAGGATTTGAGAGCATGGCCGGCGCAATGCGCAAGGTTGCAGTCTACCTCGGCCTCGTGGAGGACCGGGACCGTTACGACGAGCAGTACGACGACTACGAGGACGACTACGTCGAGGAGTTCGAGGACGATGCCGACGACGACGTCCACGACCTCGAGCCAGGGCCGCCCGAGCGGCGTGAACGCGAGCACACGGCCACGGTCGCATCGCTCGCCGATCGGCGCCCGATGAGTGCCGTACGGCGCAACACCGCGCCCCGGGAGGCTCGCATCACCACCCTGCACCCACGGACGTACAACGACGCTCGCACGCTGGGCGAGCATTTCCGTGACGGTATCCCGGTGATCATGAACCTCTCGGAGATGGACGACGTCGACGCCAAGCGACTGGTGGACTTCTCCGCCGGTCTCATCTTCGGGCTGCGCGGGAGCATCGATCGCATCACCGCGAAGGTGTTCTTGCTCACGCCCGCGGACGTCCACGTCGACGCCGAAGACAAGGCGCGTATCGCTGGTGGCGCCTTCTTCAACCAGAGTTGACAGCCACGATGGATCCGGATCTGGGGCACGATACGTCGTCGGCGCGCCGATGCCCTTGTCGGCACCACTGTCCCGTGTCAGGTAGGTTCAGGTCTTGTGTCGGTTGTGAGTCAGGTTCTGTCCGCGGTGCTGTGGCTGTTCTTCATCGCATTGCTGATTCGGCTCGTGGCCGACTGGATCCAGGTCTTCGCCCGCGACTGGCAGCCGAAAGGCCTTCTGCTGGTCGTGCTGGAGGCCATGTACACCGTGACCGACCCGCCGTTGCGGGCCATTCGCCGGGTCATACCGCCGTTGCGGATCGGCTCTATCGCCCTTGACCTGGCTTTCATCGTGCTGATCATTCTGGTCCAAATCGCGCTTGCGATTGTCGGATCCCTAGGGTGAAGAGGTACGGTGACATTCTGCCAATGCTCACATCCGAGGTGACGCTATGCCACTGACGCCCGAGGACGTCCAGAACAAGGAGTTCACGACCGTCCGCCTGCGCGAGGGTTACGACATGCAGGAGGTCGACGAGTTCCTGGACGAGGTCGAGGCCGAGCTCGCGCGCATGCAACGTGAGAACGACGAGCTTCGCGACAAGCTCGGCGCCGTGACTCGCGGTGGCGGCGCTGCCGCATCGGCCGAGCCGATCCAGGAGGCACGTCCAGCCGAGGCCCCCAAGGCGCCGCAAGCTCCGCCGTCCGCGGCTCCCGGCACGAGTGCGCCGGCTGCTGCAGCAAGTGGGCAGCCCAGCGACGCTGCCGCCAAGGTTCTCGCCTTGGCGCAGAAGACAGCTGACGAGCTCGTCGCCGATGCCAAGGCCGAAGCAGATCGGCTGATGAGCGAGGCGAAGGCGCGCTCTGAGAAGATCGATGCCGAGACCAAGGCGAAGGCTTCCAAGATCGAGCAGGATGCTCGCCAGCGGGCGGAGTCGGTCGAGCAGGAGGTCCAGAAGCGTCGCTCCCAGGTGTTCGGCAAGCTCGAGTCCGAGCGTGCCGACCTGGAGCGTGAGCTGGAGACGCTGCGGGCGTTCGAACGCGAATACCGCAGCCGCCTGAAGTCCTACCTCGAGCGCGAGCTGCGCAAGCTCGAGTCCGGGGGAGCCGGCGAGTCCGACGAGGAAGCTACCGAGCACGCCCGCCAGGAGATCCGCGCTGCCAGCGGTGGTGGCGGCCAGGCTGGCGCAGCGCAGACCACCGGGGGTCAGGGGAGCGCGAACTCCACCACCCAGACCGGCGGGTCGCTGCGGTCGGTGGCCAGCCTCCTCGACGACGAGCAACGCTGAGGCGTCATCTGCGGTCATTCCGCTGACTGAGCCCGGTGCCGTGACGTGGTCACGGCACCGGGCTCAGTTGTGCTCACCAGATCATGCGCACCACTAGGCGTTGTGCTGCATCACCAGGCGTACACGGGTGGTGTGGCTGGTGATTGCCTAGTGAACATGATCATTTCACGAGCTCGGGGTGGTGCGGCGCAGACGGAAGGTGAGCCCGAGCTCGTCGTCGCTGCGGTCGGGTTCGCCGGCCAACGCGTCGAGCCCCTCGTGCACGGTGGAGGCGAGAACCTCGTCGGCGAGCAGGTCGCCGTGCTCGCGCAACGCCGCGGCCATCGGCTCGGTAGCCTGCCACGCCAACTCGATCCGGTCGCTGACGTCGTAACCGGCGGACTTGCGTGCGTCCTGCACCAGGCGTACCGCCTCTCGCACCAGCCCCGCCCGGACCAGCTCGTCGGTCAGCGTCAGGTCGAGCGCCACGGTCTCACCCTCGCGGGCGACCGCCCAGCCGGCGCGCGGAGTCTCGGTGACGACGACGTCGTCGGGCGTGATCTCGACCGAACCGAGCCCCTCGACCTCGACGTGCGCGCTCCCGTCGGCCTTCAGCGCCGCCGACAGCGCCTCGGCATCGGCCGCTGCGACCGCGGCGGCGACCTTCGGCGTGTCTTTGGCGAATCGCTTGCCCAGCGAGCGGAAGTTGGCCTTCACCGAAACGTCGACGAGTTGCTCGGTCTCCCCGCCGGACTCGGCCACGGAAGCGACGTCGACCACGTTGAGCTCATCGGCCAGCTCGGTGCGCAGGTCGGCGCGTAGCGATTCCCACCCGCGTGCGCTGACCAGGGCGCGCGAGAGCGGCTGGCGAGTCCGCACCTTGGACTGTGCGCGCGCGGCCCGGCCGAGCTCGACCAGCCGTCGGGTCAGCGCCACTTCCTCGGCGAGGTCGTCGTCCACCAGGGAGGCATCGGCGGCCGGCCAGTCAGCCATGTGCACCGAGGCCGGGGCATCTGGGTCGACCGGGACGACGAGATCCTGCCAGACCCGTTCGGTGATGAACGGCACCATCGGTGCCAGCAGCCGGGTGAGCGTCTCCACGCATTCGTGCAGCGTCGCCAGTGCGGCCGGATCGCCCTCCCAGAACCGTCGCCGTGACCGGCGCACGTACCAGTTGGACAGGTCGTTGACGAACGTCGTCAGCCGCGCGCCGGCGTACTGGGTGTCGAAGCGGTCCATGGCGTCGTCGACGTCGCGGACCAGCCGGTGCAGCTCCGAGAGCGCCCACCGGTCCAGAACCGGTCGCTCGGCCGGTGGCGTGACCTCGCCGGAGCGGCCGCCCGGGGTGGGGGACCAGCCGGACGTGCGGCCGTACAGGGCCAGGAACGACGCGGTGTTCCAGTACGTCAGCAACACCTTGCGGACGGCCTCGGACAAGGCCGCGTCACCGACGCGCCGCGGGAGCCACGGGGACCCGCTGGCCAGCATGAACCACCGCACGGCGTCGGCGCCGTGGCTGTCCATGAGCGGGATCGGCTCGAGGATGTTGCCCAGGTGCTTGCTCATCCGGCGGCCGTCCTCGGCCAGGATCAGCCCCAGGCAGACGACGTTCTCGTACGACGAGCGGTCGAAGACGAGCGTGCCGATCGCCATCAGCGTGTAGAACCAGCCCCGGGTCTGGTCGAGGGCCTCGCAGATGTACTGGGCGGGGTAGGCCTTCTGGAACGCCTCGACACTGCCCGGCGCGTGCGGGTAGCCCCACTGGGCGAACGGCATCGCGCCGGAGTCGTACCACACGTCGATGACGTAGGGCTCGCGGCGGAACGTCCCGGCCACCCCGGGCAGGGTGAACGTGACGTCGTCGACGTACGGACGGTGCGGGTCCAGCTCGGACAGGTCCTGCCCGGCCAGCTCCGAGAGCTCGGCCAGCGAACCGACGCAGACCAGATGCGAGGGGTCCTCGTCGTTGCGCCAGATCGGCAGCGGCGTTCCCCAGTAGCGGTTACGCGACAGCGCCCAGTCGACGTTGCCGCGCAGCCATTCGCCGTAGCGGCCCCACTTCACCGACTCCGGGTACCAGGTCGTCTTCTCGTTCTCGCGCAGCAACGCGTCCTTGATCTGGGTGGTGCGGATGTACCAGGACGGCTGCGCGTAGTACATCAAGGGCGTGTGGCAGCGCCAGCAGTGCGGGTAGTCGTGCTCGTAGGGCACATGGCGGAACAGCAGCCCGCGGTCGTCGAGGTCACGGACGAGGTCGGCGTCGGCGTGCTTGAAGAACTGCCCGCCCACCAGGGGGACGTCGGGGGCGAACGTCCCGTCCGGCCGCACCGGGTTCACCACCGGAAGCCCGTAGCGACGGCCGACGCGCAGGTCGTCGGCGCCGAACGCGGGCGCCTGGTGGACCAGGCCGGTGCCGTCGTCGGTGGTGACGTACTCGTCGACGACGACGATGTTCGGCTCGACGTCGTCGGCGTTCAGCTCCACCAGCTCGAAGGGGCGCCGGTAGGTCCAGCGTTCCATGTCCGAGCCGCTGAAGCGCGACGTGACCGTCCAGCCCTCGCCGAGCACGGCCTCGAACAGCGGTTCGGCCACCACGAGCGTCTCGGAGCCGTCGGTGGCCGCCACGTACGTGACGTCCGGGTGCGCGGCGACCGCGGTGTTCGACACCAGGGTCCACGGGGTGGTGGTCCAGGCCAGCAACGACGCCGCATTCGCCAGCGGGCCGGAGGTCAGCGGCATCCGGACGAACACCGACGGGTCGACGACCGTCTCGTAGCCCTGGGCCAACTCGTGCGAGGACAGCCCGGTTCCGCAGCGTGGGCAGTACGGCGCGACCCGGTGGTCCTCGACGAGCAGCCCGGAGTCGAAGACCTGCTTGAGCGACCACCACACGCTCTGCACGTACGAGGCGTCCATGGTGCGATAGGCCTGGGACATGTCGACCCAGTAACCCATCCGCTCGGTCATCTCTTCGAAAGCGTCGACGTGGCGCAGCACGGACTCACGGCACTTGGCGTTGAACTCGGCGACGCCGTAGGCCTCGATGTCGCCCTTGCCGGTGAAGCCCAGTTCCTTCTCGACGGTGATCTCGACCGGCAGGCCGTGGCAGTCCCAGCCGGCGATGCGCGGGACGTGGTAGCCCTTCATCGTGCGGTACCGCGGGAAGACGTCCTTGAAGACTCGCGACTCGATGTGGTGGGCTCCAGGCATCCCGTTCGCCGTGGGCGGGCCCTCGTAGAAGGTCCATTGCGGGCTGCCTTCGCTGTGTTTCAGCGTCTGAGCGAACACGTCGTTCTCGCGCCAGAAGGCGAGGATCTCGTGCTCCATGGCCGGCAGGTCGATCTGGGCCGGCAGTGCGCGGTAGGTGGGCGAGGTGTTCGCCGCGGTGTCGTCCATCAGTCCGTGCGGTCCTCCGTCGTGGTGTTCCGGCTCGGGGGTGCCCGGCCGGACCGGTCGTACGACGGAGGGACGAGGTGAACCCCGCGGTACCACCCTCCTTGGCCACGCCGAACATCAGCACGTGGCCCGCTTCGTTACCTGCGGCCGGGTCTAGTCAGCGCCGTCATGCCGACAGCGCCTTTCTTCCGGCGGCTCCGGGGTGATCTTCGCCTGTGCTCGTGTCGCCGGGCTCGCACCGTCCCCGGCTCGCTGTGGACCGTCGACACGGCTACTTGTCCCATCGACGCCTGCTCGCCGTCCCAGTGTACGCACGGGGCGCGGACCCGGTCGCGGCATTTGCGCGACGGCATGTGGCACGCTGGAGCGATGCGCGTCACCATCAGGGTCAAGCCCGGATCCGCGCGGGTCCGGGTCGGTGGCCGGTACGGCGATGCTCTGGTGGTGGCCGTCACCGCCCGGGCCGTCGAGGGGCGCGCGACCCGAGCGGCGCTCGACGCGCTGGCCGAGGCCATCGGGTGTCGCAAGCGTGAGGTGATCTTGGTCACCGGGTCGAACAGCAGAACGAAGATCGTCGAGGTTCCCGACGTGTACGGCGATCGTGTTGCCGAGCTCATGGGGGGCGAGAATTGATGCAGGCCGCATCAGGATCTATTCTCACCGGACCTGGCTTTGTAGCAGGGACGGGGTAGTTGGGCGGCGGGCTTTGTGGAACTGGGGGATCCATCATGGCGGAACGGCAACGCGGGCGGGCAGCGAAGGCGAAGGTGAGTACGGTGGCCGACGAAGATGCGACCGGGGCCACGGAGGCCGCGGCGTCGGCGCTGGTCGTTCGCGCTGACGAAGACCCGTGGACGGCTGAAGAGCTGAGCGAGGTCCAGCAGGTCCTGGAAGCCGAGGCCACCCGCCTGCGAGCGGAGATCGACGAGGCCGAGGCCGACATCGCCGATCTGCTCCGCGCCGGTGACACCGGAGGCGAAGACCAGGCCGACACGGGGTCGAAGACGTTCGAGCGCGAGCACGAGATGTCGCTGGCGGCGAGTCACCGCGAGATGCTGACCCAGACCGAACGGGCATTGAACCGTATCCGGGCCGGCACGTACGGCGTGTGCGAGAACTGCGGCAATCCCATCGGCAAGGCGCGCCTGCAGGCGTTCCCCCGAGCCACCCTGTGCATGGCCTGCAAACAGCGCCAGGAGCGCCGTTGACGCTCGTCGGCGCTGCGGGCGGGGCCCGAGCGGTCAGAGCCGGTTCGGCGTGACCGAGCGGCGCAGCCTGCCGGTACCGGACGGCCTCGAAGGAGAGCGTCTCGACGCGGCCCTGTCGCGGCTGTTCGGATTCTCGCGCTCGAAGGCGGCGAGTTTGATCGAGGACGGCCACGTCGTCGTCGACGGCGCCGTGTCGGCGAAGTCG
Source organism: Haloactinopolyspora sp. (assembly GCF_027324685.1). NCBI lineage: Bacteria > Bacillati > Actinomycetota > Actinomycetes > Jiangellales > Jiangellaceae > Haloactinopolyspora > Haloactinopolyspora sp. The sequence continues at coordinate 43,669 of NZ_DAHVSH010000095.1, read as the reverse complement.
GCGCGAGTGCGCGGGGGCGCGTGGCTGGAGGTCGACATCCCCGCGCAGCCGGCCCCGGTCCAGGTCGTGCCCGAGCAGGTGGCCGGGATGCGGGTGATCCACGACGACGCGGACATCGTCGTGGTCGACAAGCCGGTCGGCGTCGCGGCGCACCCCAGCCCGGGGTGGAGCGGCCCGACGGTCGTAGGTGGGCTGGCCGGCTCCGGGTTCACCATCACCACGAGTGGGGCGGCTGAGCGCCAAGGCATCGTGCACCGACTCGACGTCGGGACCAGCGGAGTGATGGTCGTCGCCAAGTCCGAGCGTGCGTACTCGTCACTGAAACGGCAGTTCAAGCAGCGTTCGGTCGACAAGATCTACCACGCCCTGGTCCAAGGGCACCCCGACCCGTCCCGCGGGACCGTCGACGCCCCGATCGACCGCCATCCGGTGCACGACTACAAGTGGGCCGTCGTTGCCGGCGGGCGGCCCAGCGTGACCCATTACGAGACGCTGGAGGCGTTCCCCGCGGCGAGCCTGCTCGAGATCCGCCTCGAGACCGGACGCACGCACCAGATCCGGGTGCACATGAGCGCACTGCGCCATCCGTGTGTGGGCGATGCGACTTATGGCGCCGATCCGGCGCTGTCGGCGCGGCTCGGTCTCGAACGACAGTGGTTGCACGCCGTCAGGCTCGGCTTCGAGCATCCGGGCACGGGGGAGCGGGTGGAGTTCTCGTCTCCGTACCCGGCCGACCTCCAGTCCGCCCTCGACCGACTGGCCGGCTGAGCCGCTGCAGGACGGCGTAGGCCGCTCCCGGCCCGGCGCCGTGACGGCGTCTCGCGATACGAGCGGATTTGTCCGGTTGGTGGACGCCGTGGTCGCTGTGCAGGTAATCTCCGCGACATACCCATGCCATGCCTACGCCCTGAGCCATGCCATACGCATGTCGTCACGTCGTGACCGAGCCGGCCCGGATCGCCGGCCGCGTCGGATAGCGGACGCGGGACATACCCCACCCCGAGTCGGCACCTGAACGCCTCAGGCGAAAGCCTGGAGCATTTCCACGCATCCGTCGGCCGGGCGCAGCCTCGGCGCTGGTGCTCACCGGACAGGAGCTCATGTGACCGCCCCCACGCACCGGACAGCGCGGGCGAGCTCGGCTCGCCGAACGACCGTGGTCAGGTTCGGCGACGTCGCCGTCGGCGGACACTCGGTGCCGGTCATCGCCCCGCCCGGTACGGGTGCTGACGTCGATTGTGTCGTCGCGCCCGCCGGCGTCGCCGCCGTCGGGTCCACTGACGCTGCGGCGATCGTCGACGTCACCGGTGTCGGGGGCGGGCTGCACGTCGTGGACGCGGTCGCGCGGACGGCCGCCGGCATCGTCGTCGGCGACTCCGCCGGCCGGCACGCGGCCCACGCGGCTGCCGCCAGGCGGTCGGGCACGCCGGTCGTGCTGCGGCTCGGCGCTCTCGGTGACGGCGCCGGTGCGGCCGACGGCGATGCCGGTCCGATCGACGCTGTCGTGGTGGACGTGGAGCACGCGTCGGCGATCGAGCGAGCCAGGCACCACTATGGCGTGCCGGTGCTGGCTCGGCTGTGCTCCGGTGCCGATGCCGCGGCGGCCGGTCCAGGCGCAGGCGTCGGCGGGCTCGCCGGTGTCGCAGTGGCCGCCGGGGCCGACGCGTTGTGGTTGTCCGGTTCAGTGAGCGCGGCGGACGTGGCCCAGGCGCGCGAGGCGGCGGCGCGGTTGGGTCCACTCGTGCGCCCGGCGGTCCCGGACACGCTGGGAGCCGGCCGCGAGGTGATCGACGGCATCGACGCCGTCATCGCGACGTTGCTGGAGTACCGCGTGGGAGTGGCAGGGCGGATCCAGCAGCTCAAGCCCGTCGGCGGACACGCCGGGCGGGACCGCGCCCGCGAGGCTGAGATCGTGACCGCGATGGCGCGGCGCGCGCCCTCACTGTCGCGGGCGGCGATCGAGGCGATCGTGGCAGCGGTCATCGAGGCCGGGCTCGAGGCGGCGGAGCGCTCCGGAGACGACGACCCGCCGGTGTGGCGCGGCTGAGCCCGGGTCCCGGAGATCACCCGGTGGTGTGCTTTCGTTCAGCCGGGGCTGCAGCGTGCGTTCCACCTGGGCGGCAGCGTTCGTCGTACTGGGCATCCGTCCAGGTGATCGGAACCTGGCCTCCGCCGTACTCGGTCGTGAAGATCGTCGTGCGCGAAAGTGCCGCTATGGTCGGCCCGAATCGGCACGACGATCTTCACGACCCGGTCGCGCCGGCGTATATGTGCACGACGACCTTCACGACCCGGTCGGGCCGGCATATTTGTGCACGGCGATCTTCACGGCGAAGCAGCGCAACGCGTCCAGGCAAGATCATGAGGCGCCTGCGGCGCTACAGCGCTGCAAACTGCTCATGATCGTCCACCCGCGCATTCTTCACCCAGAGCGGAGGTCGAAGCCGCTCCTCAATAGTCACATTTGCCTCATCAGTCACAGGCTGCGCGGCGGCCGGTGAGTCTGCGAAGCGGTGTCGGCGCGGGCGCATAGGGTTGCTCTCGTCCCCATCGCGAGTCCGCCTTGGGTGGTGGTCGTCGATCATCGAGGAGGCGTCAGTCGTCGTGTCGAGTGCCGGGTCCACGTCCGCGAATTTCGTGCACCTGCATGTGCACACCGAGTATTCGATGCTCGACGGAGCGGCGCGGCTCAACGACCTGTTCACCGAAGCGCAGCGGCTGAACATGCCGGCACTGGCGATGACCGACCACGGCAACGTGTTCGGCGCGCACGACTTCTACCGCACGGCCAACAAGTTCGGTATCAAGCCCATCATCGGCACCGAGGCCTACATCACCCCGCGCACCAGCCGCTTCGACAAGACCCGAGTCCGCTGGGGTGACGGCGGCGGCGACGACGTCGCGGGCAGCGGCGCGTACACGCACATGACGATGCTGGCCGAGACCACCGGCGGCATGCACAACCTGTTCCGGCTGTCGTCGCTGGCCTCCATCGAGGGGTTCTACTTCAAGCCCCGCATGGATCGCGAACTGTTGCAGACCTACGCCAGCGGGCTCATCGCCACCACCGGCTGCCCCAGTGGCGAAGTGCAGACCATGCTCCGGTTGGGCAAGTACGACGAAGCCCGCGCGGCCGCCGCGGAGTTCCGCGACATCTTCGGTCCCGGCAACTACTTCCTCGAGCTCATGGAGCACGGCCTGGACATCGAGCGGCGCGTGCGCGAGGACTTGCTGCGCCTGGCCAAAGACCTGTCCCTGCCGCTGCTGGCCACCAACGACCTGCACTACACGCACAAGGATGACTCCAAGGCGCACGAGGTACTGCTGTGCGTGGGGACCGGCTCCACCATGGCCGACCCGAAACGGTTCAAGCTCGACGGCGACGACTACTACCTCAAGTCCGCCGAACAGATGCGCGAGATCTGGGCGGACTTCCCTGAGGCGTGCGACAACACGATGCTCATCGCCGAGCGCTGCGATGTGAAGTTCGTCGAGGAAGCCGGCGCCTACATGCCCCGCTTTCCGGTGCCGCAGGGCGAGGACGAGGTCTCCTGGTTCATCAAGGAAGTCGAGCGCGGCCTGCACGCGCGTTACCCGAACGGCATCCCCGATGAAGCCCGCAAGCGCGCCGAGTACGAGACCGATGTCGTCACGAACAAGGGGTACGCCGGGTATTACCTCGTCGTCGCCGACTTCATCAACTGGGCCAAGCGCAACGGCATCCGGGTCGGGCCCGGCCGTGGCTCCGGTGCCGGCTCCATCGCGGCCTATGCCATGGGCATCACCGACCTGGACCCGCTGGTCCACGGGCTGATCTTCGAGCGGTTCCTCAATCCCGAACGCATGTCGATGCCGGACTTCGACATCGACTTCGATGAACGTCGGCGCGGCGAGGTCATCCGCTACGTCACCGAGCGGTACGGCAGCGACCGCGTCGCGCAGATCGTCACCTACGGCACCATCAAGGCCAAGCAGGCCATCAAGGACGCCTCGCGCGTGCTCGGCTACCCGTTCTCGATGGGCGAGCGCATCACGAAGGCGATGCCGCCGCCGGTGATGGGCAAGGACATTCCACTCAACGGCATCTTCGACCCCCAGCACGCGCGCTACGCCGAGGCCGGCGAGTTCCGTTCGCTCTACGAGTCCGATGCCGAGGTGCGCCAGGTCGTCGACACCGCGAAGGGGCTGGAGAACCTCAAGCGCCAGTGGGGCGTGCACGCCGCCGGGGTCATCATGTCCTCCGCGCCGCTGCTCGACACCATCCCGATCATGAAGCGCGAGCAGGACGGCGCCATCATCACGCAGTTCGACTACCCGACCTGCGAAGACCTCGGCCTGGTCAAGATGGACTTTCTGGGCCTGCGCAACCTGACGATCCTCGACGACGCGCTGCGCAACATCCAGCGCAACGGCAAGGACCCGGTCGTTCTCGAGGAACTGCCGCTGGACGACAAACCCGCCTACGAGCTGCTCGGGCGGGGCGACACTCTCGGTGTGTTCCAGCTCGACGGCGGGCCGATGCGGTCCCTGCTCCGGCAGATGAAGCCGGACAACTTCGAGGACATCTCCGCTGTCATCGCGCTGTACCGCCCCGGGCCCATGGGCGCCAACAGCCACATCAACTACGCGCTGCGTAAGAACGGGCAGCAACCGATCACGCCGATCCATCCCGACCTCGCCGAGGCGCTCGAGCCGATCCTGGGCACCACCTACGGCTTGATCATCTATCAAGAGCAGGTCATGGAGATCGCGCAGAAGCTGGCCGGGTACACGCTCGGTAAAGCGGACTTGCTCCGGCGGGCGATGGGCAAGAAGAAGCGCGAAGTCCTCGACGCGGAGTTCGTGCCGTTCTCCGAGGGCATGAAAGCCAACGGGTTTCCCGAAGACGCCATCAAGACGCTGTGGGACATCCTCGTCCCCTTCTCCGACTACGCGTTCAACAAGGCGCACAGCGCCGCGTACGGCGTCATCGCGTACTGGACGGCCTACCTCAAGGCCAACTACCCGGCCGAGTACATGGCCGCACTGCTCACCTCAGTCGGTGACGACAAGGACAAGACGGCGCTGTATCTGTCGGAGTGCCGGCGCATGGGGATCAAGGTGCTGCCGCCGGACGTCAACGAATCCGCCGGCGACTTCACACCGGTAGGCACCGATGTCCGCTTCGGGCTGACCGCCATTCGCAACGTCGGGTCCAACGTCGTCGACAGCATCGTGGCCGCGCGCGAGTCCAAGGGCCGATTCGAGTCGTTCCCGGACTTCATGGACAAGGTCCCGGTCAATGTGTGCAACAAGCGCGTGGTCGAGTCGCTGGCCCGCGCGGGGGCGTTCGACTCGATGGGTTACGCGCGCCGCGCCTTGGTGTCCGTGGTCGACGAAGCCGTCGACACCGTCATCACCCTCAAGCGCAACGAGGCGGTCGGACAGTTCGACCTGTTCGGTGGTGCCGCCGAAGAGACCACGGGCTTCGAGGTCACGGTGCCGGAGCTGTCGGAGTGGGACAAGAAACAAAAGCTCGCCTACGAGCGCGAGATGCTCGGCCTGTACGTCTCCGATCACCCGTTGCTCGGTCTCGAACACGTCATCGCCAACGTCGCCGACCGCCCCATCTCCACCCTGGCCGACGAAGACGAGGTGCCCAATGGCACCACCGTCACCATCGCCGGTCTCATCACGTCGATGCAGCGCAAGATCAGCAAGCGCGGCGACACCTGGGCCATCGTGACCATCGAGGATCTCGAGGGCGCCATCGAGGCGATGTTCTTCCCGGCCACCTATCAGCTCTACGCGCTGCAACTCGCCGAAGACGAGATCGTCGTGGTCAAGGGACGCCTGGACCGGCGTGAGGAGTCGCCGCAGCTGATCGCGGCCGAGCTGAGCCTGCCTGACCTCGCCGACGCCCCGTCCGGGCCGATCACCGTCACCATGCCGACCAGCCGGTGCACGCCGCCGATGGTCGACCGGTTGAAGGACGTGCTGGCCACGCATCCCGGGATGACCGAGGTGCACCTCAAGCTGACTGGGTCTGGGCGCACGACGGTGATGCGGCTGGCCGACGGTTTACGGGTGACGCCGTCCACGGCGCTGATGGGAGACCTCAAGGCGCTGTTGGGGCCCTCGTGTCTCACATGACCATGACCAGAGCGGAGCGGCTGGGCCATGCGGGGGCGCGGACGACGCGGGTCGTGGCCGAGATCGTCGTGGCCACGGTGGTGGCCGGAGTCGTCATGGGCGTGGCGTGGTGGCTGCTCGCTCCTGACGTCACCGCTACCGTGGTGAACGGTGAGGTGCGGCTCGACGCCCGTGAGGGACAGAAGCTGTTCGGCCGTGACGCCGTGTTCGCGCTGTTGGCTGCCGGGTGCGGGCTGCTGATGGCGGTCGTGTTCAGCGCGCGGCACCGGCATCGTCCGGTGACCGTGCTGCTGGCCGTGGCCATCCTGGGTTTCGGCGGGTCGTTGCTGGCCGAACTGACCGGAGGCCTGCTCGGCGGCAGCGACGACATGGCCGGGTGGGCCGACGGGACCGAGCACGTGGTGGACCTGCAGATGCAGTCGCAGGCCGGACTGATCGTGTGGTCGATGACGGCGACGGTGACCGTGGCGGTCATCGCGGTGTTCCGTGACGACCGCTCACCGTGGGCGGTGCCGGGCGCACCGCCGCCGTGACCGATCAGCTGGTCCGGGCGATCGTGGCGGTCTTCGCGGTGGTCACCCGGACCAGGTCCGACGGCGCGATCTCCACGTCGAGGCCGCGGCGTCCGGCCGACACGTACACCGTCGGGTACCCGAACACGGATTCGTCGACGATGGTCGGCAGGCGTTTTCGCTGCCCGAACGGGCTGATGCCGCCGACCACGTAGCCGGTGGTCCGCTCGGCCTTGGACGTCGCGGCCATGACCGCTCGTTTGCCGGCCGCCGCGCGCGCCAGTCCCTTGAGATCCAGCGAGCCCGACACGGGAACCACGGCGACCACGAGATCGTCATCGACCTCGGCCAGCAGTGTCTTGAAGACGCGAGCCGGCGCGACGCCGAGCGCTCGAGCCGCCTCGAGACCGAACGACGGTGCGGAGGAGTCGTGCCGGTACGGGTGCACGGTGAACGCCACGCCCGCGCGCTCCAGCGCGACGGTCGCCGGCGTGCCTGTTCGTTGGCGCGTTGCACTCATTGGGGCAATCTAGTCCGAACCGCCGGTGTTCGTCACTGTGCCGCTCCGCCGCAGGCCACGGGCGCGCACCTGCACGCTCGAGAAACCTGATCAGCAGATCACAGCATGGGTCCCCGCTACGCTGTCGGCGACCGCCGTCCCCCGACCGACGTCTGATCAGACGCCTGACAGAAGGGAACTCCGAGCGATGCCCCTGTTCGACAAGCCGCTGTCCGAGCTGCGCGAGTACCGTCCCGAACGCGAGGAACCGGCGGACTTCGACGCCTTCTGGTCGCGCACGCTGGCCGAGGCGCAGACGTTCCCCCTCGACGCGACGTTCGACGACTACGACGCCGGCTTCGAACTCGTGGACGTCTTCGATGTCCGCTACGCGGGCTGGGGCGGCCACGAGATCGCCGGGTGGTTGTTGGTCCCTGCGGGGGCGAACGAGCCGCTGCCGGCCGTCGTGCAGTACATCGGCTACGGCGGCGGCCGCGGATTCCCGCACGACTGGTTGCCTTTCGCCGTCGCGGGCTACGCGACGTTCGTCATGGACACTCGCGGTCAGGGTTCGGCGGGCTCGCCTGGTGACACCGCGGACCCGGTCGGCGGCACGAATCCGCAGACCCCTGGGTTCATGACGCGCGGCGTGCTCGATCCCGACCAGTACTACTACCGCCGCGTGTACACCGACGCGGTCAGGGCGGTCGACGCCGCGGCGGCGCACCCGCTGGTGGATCCGGGCCGGATCGTCATCGCCGGCGGCAGCCAGGGTGGCGGCATCGCCCAAGCGGTGGCGGGGCTGCGTGACGACCTCACCGGTGCCATGATCGACGTTCCGTTCCTGACCGGGTTCCGCCGGGCGACGGAGATCGTCGACACCATGCCCTACGGCGAGATCACGAAGTACCTGTCGATCCACCGTGATCATGAACAAGCCGTGTTCACGACGCTGTCCTATTTCGACGGCGTCAACTTCGCGCCGCGCTCGAACATCCCCGCCCTGTTCAGCGTGGGACTGATGGACACGACGTGCCCGCCGTCCACCGTGTTCGCCTCGTACAACCACTACGCCGGACCGAAAGAGATCCGCGTGTGGCCGTACAACGAACATGAGGGCGGCCAGACCTTCCAGCGGCGTGAACAGCTGCTGTGGCTGCGTGACCTGCTCAAGCCGGGTCCGCGCTGACGTCGCGGCGCTCTGCACACCGCGGCACGCGTCGAGGCGGGACCGGTCGTTCGATACGATCCCTACAACAGCACAACGTCGCTGTGCATAGCACAACTGAACGAAGGTCTCGTGGAACGGAACAACTCGACCTCGCTACGCCGCGCCCTGACCTTGTTGGAGGCGGTCGCCGCCGCCACGCCGACCGGGGGCGCCACGCTGAGCGAGCTGGCCACGATCGGCGGTGTCCACAAGAGTTCGGCCTCGCGCCTGCTGGCGCCGCTGGCCGACAACGAGTTGGTGCTCGTCGTCGACGGGCGCTACGTGCTCGGGCCGCGCACGATTCAGTTCGGCCAGGTCTACCTCGAGGCTCTCGACCTGCGAACAGTGGCACACCCGGTGCTGCGCGAGCTGATGATGGCGGCGGGGGAGTCGGTGCACTTGGTCGTGCCCGATCTGCCCGACGTGGTGTATGTCGACAAGATCGACGGGCCGGGTCGGGTGCGGATGGCCTCGACCATCGGTTCGCGCCAGCCCGCGCACAGCACGGGCGTCGGCCGGGCGTATCTGGCTCATGCGGGGGAGAGTGCCGTCGAGGCAGTCATCGAGCACGGACTGACGGCACGGACCGAGCGCACGATCACCGATCCGAGCGCTTTCCGGGCGGAGTTGGCCGCGGTGCGCTCGCGAGGGTACGCCGTGGACGACGTGGAGAACGAGCCGGACATCCGCTGTGTCGCCGCCACGATCTTCGACCACACCGGCGCTGCCGTCGCGGCGCTGTCGATCTCTGGACTGGCCACGCGGATCACGCCGCAACGTTTCGACGAACTCGGCGACCTGGTCGTCGCGGCCGGGCGGGACATCTCGGCCGGCCTCGGAGCACCCCGATCTGGAAAGGAACTCACATGAGCGGTACTGATCGCATTCCACCGAGCCCCCAGCTCACCGAAACCGGCGTGATGGCGATCCTGCGGGCCCGGTCGGCCGAGCGGTTCGCCGACATCAGCAAGGTGCTGGTCGACGCCGGCATCACGTGCCTGGAGATCACGCTGACCTCGCCGGGAGCGGTGGAGGCGATCAGCACGGTGCGTGCGCAGCTGCCCGACACCGTCGACGTGGGCGCTGGGACCGTCGTGGACGCCGAGCAGGCGCGAGCGGTCGTCGAGGCGGGGGCAGGGTTCGTGGTGTCGCCGTCCGTCGAGCCCGAGGTGCTTCGCGTCGCTCGTGACGCCGGGATTCCGGCCTACCCAGGGGCGTTCACGCCGACGGAGATTCTGGCTGCCTGGCGCGGTGGGGCGGCGGTGGTCAAGCTGTTCCCCGGTTCGGCGCTCGGCCCGTCGTACATCACCAGCGTGGCCGGGCCGTTCCCGGATATCGCGATCATGCCCACCGGTGGTGTGAGCCTGACCAACATCGGCGAGTGGATCAAGGCCGGAGCCGTTGGCGTCGGCCTGGGTGGCCCGCTGCTCGGCGACGCCGCCGATGGCGGTGACCTGGGTGCCCTGGCTGATCGCGCGCGCACCGCGCTGGCCGCCGTACGCGACGCCCGGGGCCAGGCATGACCGGCGGCGGGCTCGTCACGTTCGGCGAGACGATGGCGCTGATGGCCGCGGCCGAGGTCGGCCCCTGGGCGACGCACCGCGACCTCAAGCTCTCGGTGGCCGGCGCGGAGATGAACGTGGCCATCGGGGTCCGGCGGCTCGGACAACCGGCGACGTGGATCAGCCGTGTCGGCGCGGACTCGTTCGGTGAGCTCATCCTGCGGGAACTGCGGGCCGAGGGGGTGGTGGCGCGAGCCGGCGTCGACACCGAGCGGCCCACCGGCTTGATGGTGAAGGAGCGCCCGAACAGCCTCCGCACGCACGTTCGGTACTACCGTTCCGGCAGCGCCGCGGCGGCGCTGACCGCCGCTGACATCAGCGCCGACACCGTCGCGGCGGCCAGCGTCCTGCACGTCACGGGCATCACCCCGGCGCTCGGCGCGGGCCCGGCCGAGGCGGTGGAACACGCGGTCGAGGTCGCCCGAAGCGCCGGTACCACGGTGTCGCTGGACATCAACTATCGCTCGGCGTTGTGGGACCGCGAGACTGCCGCCGCGGCCCTGGAGCCACTGGTCGCACGGGCCGACGTGGTGTACGCCGGCCCGGAGGAGGCGGCGCTGATCGTCGACGATGCCGAGCCGGAGCAGCAGGCGAAAGGCCTGGCTCGACTCGGACCTGCGCAGGTCGTCATCAAGCTCGGCGCCGACGGCGCGGTCTCGTTCATCGACGGCGTGGTGCGCACCACGCCTCCGGTGCCGGTGCGCGTGGTCGACACGGTCGGTGCCGGGGACGCGTTCGTGGCCGGGTACCTCGCCGAGTTGATGGCCGGGCGTGACGCCGGGACCAGGTTGGCCACCGCGGCCACAGCCGGCGCCTTCGCCTGCACGTCGCTCGGCGACTGGGAGGGCCTACCCACGCGATCCGACCTCGACGCATTCGGCGCCGCCGGGGACGTACAGCGCTGAGCGAGCCGCTAGACCAGACCGAGCTCTCGGGCCCGTGCCCCGGCCTGGAACCGGGATTCAGCGCCCAGCGCGTCCATCAGTTCGGCCACCCGGCGCCGATAGGTACGCACGCTGAGCCCGAGAGCCCGGGCGGCGGCCTCGTCTTTGATGCCCTGGCCGAGCAGGTCGAGCACCTGCGGCGCGAGCCGACGGATCTCGGCGATCTTGGCGTCGTAGACGGCGAGGTCGGTCGCCGACCGCCAGGCGGCCTCGAACAACGAGGTCACGCCCTGCACGGCGCCGGCCTGAGTGATCACGCTGTAGCTGCGCCGGCCCGCGCGGGAGTCACCGGCCAGGATCACCAGCCGGTCGTCGAGGATGATCGTCTCGTTGATCTCCTCGGTGCTGACACGAACCTGCGCCCCGAACTCGTCGCGGCGCTTGGCCAGCTCGTGCGACGCTCCCGGATCGAGCAGGACATCGGCCCGGTAGATCTTGCGCACCCGCATGTCGGTGCGGCGCTGCACGTCGGACAGGGCGGTGATGTCGTAGGGCTGGTGTCGCCACGCCCAGACCCACAGATCGTTGGCCGCACACGCGATCTCGGTCGCGGTCATGAACAGGTGCTTGGTCCGCTGGAACAGCTCCTGCTCGTCGTGGACGATCGTGACAGCGTCGACGGTGCGCATGAGATCCATTGTGAACCCCACGGCCCGGCGAGTTCGGCGCTGGCAGGTTGTTGCCATCCGTGGACCAGTTGGACGGCCGGTCGCAACGCTGGTTCACATGACGATCAACCAGACCGCCGCAGTCAACGCCCGCCCCGGTTCCCCGACCGCCGACGCCGCCGGCACTTGGCAGCTCGGTACTCGTACGGTCAATCGAGTCGGCCTCGGCGCCATGCGCCTGAGCGGCATGCCGTGGGACGACCAGCCGAAAAGCCGAGATGCCGCCATCACGGTCCTGCGCCGGGCGATCGAGCTCGGCGTGAACCACATCGACACCGCTGCCTTCTATTTCACCGCGACCCGCTCAGCCAATGAGCTGATCAGCCATGCGCTCCAGCCCTATCCGGACGACCTGGTGATCACGACGAAGGTCGGGCCGAGCCGGTCCCGCGAAGGTGACTTCGAACCGATGGCCCGACCGGACCAGCTGCGCAGCCAGGTCGAGGAGAACATCCGCCAACTCGGCCTCGATCACCTCGACGTGGTCAACCTGCGGTGGGGCGACGGCATGGACAAGGACCCGAGCTCGGTGGCTGAGCACTTCGGCGCCCTGGCCGAGCTCCGCGAAGCCGGGCTGATCAGGGAGCTCGGGTTGTCCAACGTCACGGCCGGCCAACTCACCGAGGCGCTGGACATCGCACCGGTGGTGTGCGTGCAGAACCTGTACGGCCTGACCGACCGGCAGGACGACGATCTGATGGCCTTGTGCGGCGAACGCGGGGTGGCCTTCGTACCGTTCTTCGCCGTCGCCACGGCGAGCGGTGCGACACCCGGAGCCCCCGACGAGACGGGACAGGCGGAGATCGCCGCGGTGGCGCAGGCGCACGGTGCGACGCCGGCCCAGGTCCGCCTGGCGTGGACACTGCACCAAGGTGATCATGTACTCGCCATCCCCGGTACCGGCGATCCGGCACACCTGGAGCAGAACATCGCCGCCGGTGCTCTCCGGCTGAGCCGCGAGGAGCTCGACCTGCTCGACGGCATACGCCGCTGACGTCGAGATCAAGACACCGGTCCGCGTACGCGGTAAGGTCCCGCGCACAAGACGCCGTCCCAGTGCACGGGGGTCGATCATGACCGGCATCAGCCCGTACGACAGCTTCCGCCAGGCGCGCGACCTCCTGCTGGAGCTTCGTGACGATCACGCCGCGGCGCGGCAGCAGTACGAGCCGCCGCGCCCGGCGAGTTTCAACTGGGCCCTGGACTGGTTCGATCGCGTCGCAGCGACCGAACCGACAGCGAGCCGAGCGGCGCTGCGGATCGTCGGCGGCGACGGCGCGACCGAACTGACCTACGCCGAACTGGCCGATCGGTCCAGTCGGCTGGCCGGCTGGTATCACGCCCACGGCATGCGGCGCGGCGACCGGCTGCTGCTCATGCTCGGCAACCAGGCCGAGTTGTGGGAGACGATGCTGGCCTGCATGAAACTCGGCGTGGTCATGGTTCCGGCCACGACGCTGCTGTCGCCCAGCGACATCACCGACCGGGTGCAGCGTGGCGGCATCGGCTACGTGGTCGCTCGCTCCGTCGACGCCGAACGGCTCGACGCCGCGGCTGCGGACTGCACGCGCATCGCCGTCGGCGATCCCGTGGCCGGCTGGCTGAACCATCGCGACGGCCTGGAACACCCCACGGCGTTCGCGCCGGCAGGCCCGACGGACGCCGAGGACACGCTGCTGCTCTACTTCACGTCGGGGACGACGTCGCTACCGAAGCTCGTGGAGCACACGCAGGTGTCGTACCCCATCGGACATCTGTCCACGATGTACTGGATCGGGTTGCGCCCCGGCGACGTCCACGTCAACGTCTCGTCGCCGGGATGGGCCAAGCACGCGTGGAGCACCGTGTTCGCGCCGTGGAACGCCGAGGCCACGGTGCTGGTGGTCAACCAGGAGCGGTTCGACGCCACCGGCCTGCTGGACACCATGGCCCGGGAGCAGGTGACGACGTTCTGCGCGCCGCCCACGGTGTGGCGGATGCTCGTCCAAGCCGACCTGGCCGCCTACCGCGGGCAGATCCCGCTGCGCGAGGTCGTAGGCGCCGGCGAGCCGTTGAACCCCGAGGTCATCGAGCAGGTCAGGGCGGCGTGGGGACTCACCGTCCGCGACGGCTACGGGCAAACAGAGACGTGCGCCCAGATCGGGAACAGTCCGGGGCAGCCGGTGCGCCTGGGCTCGATGGGACGGCCCTTGCCCGGCTACGACGTGGTGCTGCGTGACCCGGCCAGCGACGAGGACCGATCCGCGCCCGGCGGCGAAGGAGAAGTGTGCCTGCGCCTGGATCCGCGCCCGGTGGGGCTGATGACCCAGTACCGCGACGACCCCACGCGCACGGCCGAGGTCATGCGCGGCGGCGCGTATCACACCGGTGACGTGGCCACGGTCGACGAAGACGGCTATGTCACGTTCGTCGGGCGCACCGACGACGTCTTCAAGTCCTCGGACTACCGCATCAGCCCGTTCGAGCTGGAGAGCGTGCTCATCGAGCATCCGGCGGTCGCCGAGGCGGCCGTCGTCCCGTCACCGGACCCGATCCGGCTTTCGGTGCCCAAGGCGTACGTCGTGCTGGCCTCCGGGCACGTGCCGGACGCCGCGACGGCCGAGTCGATCCTGCGCCATGCCCGCGAGCACCTCGCGCCGTACAAGCGGGTGCGTGGCCTGGAGTTCGCGGAGCTGCCCAAGACGATCTCGGGCAAGATCCGCCGGATCGAGCTGCGTGAACGCGAGATGCAGGTCCACGGCGTCGGTCGCACCGAGCGCGGCGAGCGGGCCGAGTTCTGGGAACAGGACATCCCGGGGCTCGGCTCGTCGTGAAGATCGGCTTGCCGCGAAACCTCGCCGAATCGCCCGTCGGCGATCACGACGTTCGATTCCGCGACTGGCGGGCATCCCTGCCCGCAGTGGTCGCGGACCTGGCGGGCCGATGGGAGCTCACGGTCGGGGAACCGTTCGAGCCAGGTGGGCAGTGCTCGTGGGTGGCCCCGGCGCGCACTCTCGCCGGCGACGACGTGGCCCTGAAGGTCGGCTGGCGGCACTACGAGGCCGACCACGAGGCCGCCGGCCTGCGGTTCTGGGACGGCGCGGGTGCCGTGCGGGTGCATCGCGCCGAGGCGTACGACCGCACCAGTGCGCTGCTGCTCGAACGGTGCGTGCCGGGCGACACGTTGGCATCGGCCCGGCCGGCGCCCGAATGCGACGAGGTGGTGGCTGGTCTGTTGCGGCGGCTGTGGCGCACGCCGCCGACCGGCCATCCGTTCCGGGAACTCACCACCATGTGCGACGCGTGGGCCGACGCGTATGAGCGCACGGTCGAGCAGGCGCCGCAACCGCTCGACCCCGGCTTGGCGCGCGCCGGCATCGAGCTCATGCGAGAACTGCCTCGCACCGCCACCGACAGCGTGGTGCTGTGCACCGACTTGCACCCGCAGAACGTACTCGCGGCACGGCGCGAGCCGTGGCTGATGATCGACCCGAAGCCCTACATCGGCGATCCGTGCTACGACGCGCTACAGCACATGCTCAACACCGACCGGCTGGTCGCGGACCCGGAGGCGCTCTCGGACCGGATGGCCGCCATGCTCGACCTCGATCCGCGGCGGCTGCGGCTGTGGCTGTTCGCCCGGTGCGTGCAGGAGGGCCCGACCTGGCCCGGTCTCGACGGCGTCGCGGTCCGGCTCGCGCCGTGACTCGCCCGGGCCGGGGGGCGCGACTCGGCGCGCCGGATGCGGAGGCCGCGTGGCACGGTGAAAATGACCGCGTGGCACGGTGAACGCGACCAATCGCGCCCGAAATGTCGCGTTTGTGGAACACTTCAGCGTGCCACGCGAGGCGGGGGGGCCGGACGAGGCGGGCGTGCCACGCGAGACGGGCGCGCCACGCGAGTGCGTGGCGGGGGCGCCCGCAACGGCTGTGCCCCGGGCGTGTCCACCCCGCGGTCTTGGTATCCGGGCGCGGTGTCCGAACAATGAACGGCCGACCTAGACTCGGCTGAGTGATACGCCGCATCGACCTGCGCGGGGAACGCAGCCCGGGGGACAGTCGCGACTACCGTGCGCTCGTCCCGCGCTCGCCTGTCGACGTCGACTCCGCGCTCGACGCCGTCCGGCCGATCTGTGCCGACGTCCGCGACCGTGGCCTCGCCGCCGTCCGGGAACTCACTGCGCGCTTCGACGGCGTCGACATCGACGACGTCCGCGTACCCGAGGCGGCCCTCGATGCCGCGGTCGACACGCTGGACGGCGACGTGCGATCAGCGCTGGAAGAGTCGATCGCCCGCGCCCGTACCGTCCACGACGATCAGCGCCGGTCCGACGTCACCACGACCGTCGTCCCAGGCGGCACGGTGACCGAGCGATGGATACCGGTCGAGCGGGTGGGCCTGTACGTTCCCGGCGGGTTGGCGGTCTACCCCAGCAGCGTCGTGATGAACGTCGTACCGGCACAAGCGGCCGGCGTGGGTGAGCTGGCCATCGCCAGCCCGCCGCAGAAGAGCACCGGCGGCCTGCCGCACCCGACGGTCCTGGCGGCGTGCGCGTTGCTCGGCGTGCGTGAGGTGTACGCGGTCGGCGGTGCGCAAGCCATCGCGACGTTCGCCTACGGCCTGCGCGACGAGACCGATGCCACCGCCTGGCTGTGCCCTCCCGTCGACCTCGTCACCGGGCCAGGCAACGTCTACGTGGCAGCCGCCAAGCGCCTGCTCGAGGGACGGATCGGGATCGACGCCGAGGCCGGGCCCACCGAGATCGCGGTGCTCGCCGACGACTCCGCCGACCCCCGCCACGTGGCTGCCGACCTCGTGAGCCAGGCCGAGCACGACCCGCTGGCCGCCGCCGTCCTCGTCACCGACAGCGCGACGCTGGCCGACGCCGTCGAGGCCGAGCTCGGCCTGCAGGTCGCAGCGACGAAGCACACCGACCGGGTGCGCACTGCGCTCGGCGGGCAGCAGTCGGCCATCATCCTCGTCGACGACGTCGAGCAGGGCCTGGCCGTCGTCGACGCCTACGCCGCGGAGCACCTGGAGATCCAGACCCGTGACGCCGCGGAGGTGGCCGCTCGGGTCCGCCATGCCGGAGCGGTCTTCGTCGGCCCGTACTCGCCGGTCAGCCTTGGCGACTATGCCGCAGGCTCCAACCACGTGCTGCCCACCGGGGGCAGCGCCCGGCACACCTCCGGGCTGTCGGTCCAGTCGTTCCTACGCGGCGTGCACGTCGTCGAGTACGACGAACCGGCGTTGCGTGACGTGGCGCCGCACGTCCAGGCGCTTGCCGACGCCGAAGACCTGCCGGCCCACGGTGCAGCGGTGGCTGCCCGATTCACGCCCGGCCAGGGGAGCGAGGCATGAGCGAGCTGCCGATCCGCGAGGAGCTGCGTGGCATCGAGCCGTACGGGGCCCCTCAGCTCGACGTTCCGGTGTGCCTGAACGTCAACGAGAACCCGTTCCCGCCGTCGGAAGCGCTGGTCGCCGATGCTGCCGCGGCGGTCGCCGACGCCGTGCGTGGTCTCAACCGCTACCCCGACCGCGAGGCCGCCGGGCTCCGCAAGGCCCTGGCGACCTACCTCGAACGAGAGTCCGGCGTCACTCTGCGCCCGGAGCAGGTGTGGGCGGCCAACGGATCCAACGAGATCATGCTGCAGATCTTTCAGGCCTTCGGCGGACCGGGACGCAGCGCGCTGTCGTTCGCGCCCACGTACTCGATGTATCCCGAATACGCCCGCGACACCTCGACGGCCTGGATCACCGCGCCGCGGCGAGACGACTTCACCATCGACGCCGACGCCGCGGTCGCCGCGGTGACCAAGCATGCGCCGTCGGTCGTGCTCATCGCCTCGCCGAACAACCCCACCGGCACGGCGGTGCCGCTGGAGCTGGTCCGGCGGCTGCACGCGGCCACCACCGGCATGGTCGTCGTCGACGAGGCCTACGCCGAGTTCCGGCGTGCCGGTACGCCCAGCGCCCTGAGTGTGCTGCGCGAGCATCCCCGCCTGATCGTGACCCGCACGATGAGCAAGGCCTTCGCCTTCGCCGGTGCACGGGTGGGCTACGCGGCCGCGTCGGAGCAGGTCATCGACGCGCTCCGGGTCGTACGGCTGCCGTACCATCTGTCTGCGGTGACGCAGGCGGTCGCCGGGGCGGCGTTGAGCCATGCCGACGAGCTGCAGGCGCGGGTGAACGACCTGCGCGTGGGGCGGGACGAGCTGGCGGCGTGGCTGCGCTCGATCGGCCTCGAGGTCGCCGACTCCGACGCGAACTTCGTCTTGTTCGGCCGGTTCCCCGACCGGCACGCCGTCTGGCAGGGCCTGCTCGACCGCGGGGTGTTGATCCGCGAGACCGGCCCGGACGGGTGGCTGCGGGTGTCGGTGGGCACGCCCGCGGAGATGGCGGCGTTCCGATCCGCGCTCACCGAAGTCCTGGGCACCACACGCAGCAAGGGAGTCACACCATGACCGGCCAGACGGGGCGCATCGCCAAGCGTGAACGCGCGACCAGCGAGAGCAAGGTCACGCTCGAGCTCAACCTCGACGGCACCGGCCAGCATGACATCTCCACCACCGTGCCGTTCTACGACCACATGCTCACCGCGTTCGCCCGCCACTCGTTGATCGACCTCGACGTGCGGGCCGAAGGCGACACCCACATCGACGTGCACCACACCGTCGAGGACACCGCCATCGTGCTGGGGCAGGCGCTACGCGACGCGCTCGGCGACAAGGCCGGCATCGTGCGCTACGGCGAGGCGACCGTCCCGCTGGACGAAGCCCTCGCACACGCGGTGGTCGACGTGTCGGGGCGGCCCTACTTTCTGCACACCGGCGAACCGGCCGGGCAGGAGTACGTGCTGATCGGCGGGCACTTCACCGGTTCGCTGACCGCACACGTCCTCGAGAGCATCGCCCACCACGCCGGGCTCACCATGCACGTGCGCGTCCTCGGCGGACGCGACCCGCACCACATCGCCGAAGCGCAGTTCAAGGCCGTAGCGCGGGCGCTGCGCACGGCCGTCGCCCACGACCCGCGCGAGCGGGGCGTGCCGTCCACGAAGGGCGCGTTATGACCGCGACCTCGGCCGGGGCTCGTGATTGGTCGCTGCGGGACGGCGGCGAGGAGATCGCGTCCCTGCCCGCGGCTCGCTCGTGCCTCGCTCGCCGATGCCCATCCGCACCTTGGACGCGATCTCCCCGCCACCGTCCTTGGGGCTCACCGGAGCCCGACGAGGAAGTCGTTCACCGCGGCTTCGTAGCGTTCCGGGCCGACGTTCCAGCTCTGGACGTGTTCGGCGGCCGTGCGCAGATAGGTGACGAGGTCTTCGCGGGCCGCGGCGTAGGCGTCGGACGAGGCCACCGGCACCGTCGCGTCGTTGGTGCCGTGTGCCAGCAGGACCGGAACGTCGAGGCGGTCGGCGTGGGCGACCTGGTCCATGGCGCCCAGATCGATGCCGGCGCGCAGGCGCACCATCGTCGAGGCGATGCGCCCGGCGAACCCCGGCAGCCCCCGTTCGGCGGCCTGGAAGGCCAGGATGTCCGGCCACGACAGCGCCGGCGAGTCGTACACCACGCCCGCCACGTGCTCCGAGCCGTGCGTGCGCAGGTAGTTGCCCACGATCGCCCCGCCCATCGAGTAGCCCACCAACACGACGTCGCGGGCGCCGGCTTCGAGCGCGTGGTCGATGGCTGCGGCGAGGTCTTCGGACTCCGTCCAGCCCAGCCCGAACTCGCCGTCGGCGTCCGCCGGGGCGCCGTCGTCGTTGCGGTAGGCGATCGACAGCTGCGGGTAGCCGGCCTCGTGCACCGGGGGCAGCAGCCGGTACGCCTCACCGCGCGATCCGCCGCGGCCATGCACGTGCACGACCCAGCGCGACTCCGAACCGGGCACGAACGTCGCGGGGTAGCGCCCGAGCGGGCCGTCGTAGGTGATCGTCGTCGCCTCGAGGCCGGTGATCTCGGCGAGATCGGCGACGTCCGGCGGAGCGGCGTAGAAGTCCATCCGGACGGCGGTGCCAGGAGCAGGAACGTCCGGGAACGGCTGCAGGCTGCGTACCACCTCGTCGCCGGTGGTCCGCACGTCGGGGCCGACCCGCGCGTACCCGTCGGCCCACTCCAGGCCCATGATGCCCGGATGGTCGGCGCCCTCGCCGGTCAGGGTGATCGACGTGTCGGTGACGGCCACGACCTGCACCGGGTACTCGGCCGGCTCGTCGCGGACCAGCAACAGTTCGTCGGCGTAGTACCAGCCGCCGGCGGTGGTGGTGGCCAGGATCAGGCCGGCCACGGTGATCGACCCGACGGCCACGTGGCGGGGCCAGCGCCGGGCCGCGGGCGCGCTGGCGGCGGCGTCGTCGGAGGCGGAACTCACGGCCGAAGTCTGACATGCCGGAGAACGCGATGAGCGCGCGACGGGTGGTGGTGCTGGACTACGGCTCGGGCAACCTGCACTCCGCGGTCCGCGCGCTGGAGCACGTCGGCGCTGACGTCACGCTCACCTCCGACCGCACGGCTGCGCTGGAGGCCGACGGGCTCGTCGTGCCAGGCGTGGGCGCCTTCGCTGCGTGTGCTGCGGGTATCCGGGCGGTGCGCGGGCACGAGGTCGTCAGCCGCCGGCTCGCCGGGGCCCGCCCGGTCCTCGGGGTGTGTGTGGGCATGCAGATCATGTTCGACCGTGGTGTCGAGCACGGCGTGGAGTCCGACGGGATCGGGGAATGGCCCGGTACGGTGGAGCGTCTGAACGCCGTCCCGCTGCCGCACATGGGGTGGAACACCGTCGAGGTCCCGCCCGGAAGCGTGTTGTTCGACGGTGTGGAGGGAGAGCGCTTCTACTTCGTGCACTCCTTCGGCGTACGGCGTTGGGAACTGGAGCGGTCCGGTCGGTTCGAGCCGCCTCGCGTGAGCTGGTCCGAGCATGGCGGCGACCGGTTCGTCGCGGCGGTCGAGAACGGGCCGTTGTCGGCGACCCAGTTCCACCCGGAGAAGTCCGGCGATGCCGGGCTCCGCCTGCTCGAGAACTGGGTGAGGGGTGTGTAGACCGTGACCACGTGGGATTCGCAAGCCTACGACCGCGATTTCGCGTTCGTCGCCGCCTACGGTGCCGAGTTGCTCGACTGGCTCAAACCGCAGCCGGGCGAGACCATTCTCGACCTGGGGTGCGGAACCGGTGATCTGACCGCACGCATCCTCGAGGCCGGCGCTACGGTGATCGGCCTCGACGCCGATCCGGCGATGATCGATGCCGCGCGAGCCCGGCTCGGCGACTCCGTGGAGCTGCGCGTGGCCGACGCGCACGACTTCAGCGTCGAACGACCTGTCGACGCGGTGGTCTCCAACGCCGCGCTGCACTGGATGCCGGCGCAGGTCGAGGTGCTCGGGTGCGTATCGGACGCGTTGGTCGACGACGGCCGGTTCGTCGCCGAGATGGGCGCTACCGGCAACGTCGCCGCCATCACCACGTCGGTCGACGAAGCCTGCCGCGAAGCGGGCCTGCCACCGCGGGTGTGGCCGTGGTTCTTCTCCTCGCCCGCCCAGTACGCGGCGATGCTCGAGGACGCCGGGCTCGAGATCCGGCAGCTCGACTTCTACGACCGGCCGACGAAGCTGGCCGGGGCCGACGGCTTGGCCAAGTGGCTGTCGATGTTCGCCTCCGACGTCATCAGCGATCTACCCGCCGAGGTGCTCGAACGCGCCGAGGAGAAGGCCCGGCCGACGTTGTGGCGCGATGGCGATTGGTGGGCCGACTACCGTCGGCTGCGGTTCCGTGCGATCAAGGTGGTCTCCTCATGAGCGAATTGGTGTTGTTGCCGGCCGTCGACGTCGCCGACGGCCAAGCTGTGCGGCTCGTCCAAGGTGCGGCCGGAACCGAGACGTCGTACGGCTCGCCCGTGGAGGCTGCGCTGGCCTGGCAGGCAGCGGGGGCCTCGTGGGTGCATCTGGTCGACCTCGACGCCGCGTTCGGCCGGGGTTCCAATCGGGAGCTGCTGGCCGAGGTCGTGGGCCGTCTCGACGTCGCGGTCGAGATGTCCGGCGGGATCCGGGACGACGAGTCGCTGCAGGCGGCTCTGGCCACCGGGTGCGCTCGGGTGAACCTGGGCACCGCCGCGCTGGAGGATCCCGACTGGACCGCTCGGGTCATCGCCGAGCACGGCGAGCGGATCGCCGTCGGCCTCGACGTACGCGGCACCACCCTGTCCGCGCGGGGCTGGACCCGTGACGGCGGCGACCTGTGGGAGGTCCTCGCCCGTCTCGACGCCGACGGATGTCCCCGCTACGTCGTCACCGACGTGAACAAGGACGGCATGCTGCGCGGGCCGAACCTCGAACTGCTCCGCCAGGTGTGTGCGCGTACCGACCGCCCGGTGATCGCCAGCGGGGGAGTGTCGAGCCTGGACGACATCGCCGCGTTGCGCGAGTTGGTGCCCGAAGGCGTCGAGGGCGCCATCGTGGGCAAGGCGCTCTACGCGGGGGCGTTCACGCTCGAAGAGGCGCTGAAGGTGGCGGCTGGATGACGCGGCGGATCTCGTCCGGTGCTCCGTGGGAGGCCGTCGTCGGCTACAGCCGCGCCGTCGCGGCCGGCGACCACGTCTGGGTGACCGGCTGCACGTCCATCGTCGACGGCGAGGTCGTGCACGAAGGTGATCCGTACGAGCAGACCAAGCAGGCCATCCGCAACGTCGAGTGGGCGCTGAATCAGGTGGGTGCCGGGTTGACCGACGTCGTGCGGACCCGGATCTTCGTCACCGACATCTCCCGGTGGGAGGAGTACGGCGCAGCGCACGGTGCCGCGTTCGGCGAGACCATGCCGGCGACGTCCATGGTCCAGATCAGCGCGCTGATCGACCCCCGGATGATGGTCGAGGTGGAAGCCGTGGCCTACCGTCCCGAGGTCGGGCGCGAGGTGGGGGAGCTGCTGTGAGTGTGGCGATTCGGGTGATCCCGTGCCTGGACGTCGATGCCGGCCGGGTCGTCAAGGGTGTGCGGTTCACCGATCTGCGCGACGCGGGCGACCCGGTGGAGCTGGCGCGGGTTTACGGCGCCGAAGGCGCCGACGAACTGGTCTTTCTCGACATCACCGCCTCCAGCGACGACCGCGAGACGACCTACGACGTCGTCTCGCGTACCGCTGAACAGGTGTTCATCCCGCTCACCGTCGGCGGTGGCGTACGCACGGTCGACGACGTCGACCGGCTGCTCCGCGCCGGGGCGGACAAGGTGGGCGTGAACACCGCGGCGGTGGCCCGTCCGGAGCTGGTCGACGAGATCGCCCAGCGATTCGGCGCGCAGGTCCTGGTGTTGTCCATCGACGCGCGACGAGGCGAGACCGAGTCGGGGTTCGAAGTGACGACGCACGGCGGGCGGCGCGGCACCGGCATCGACGCCATCGAGTGGGCGGCCCGAGCTGCTGAACTCGGCGCCGGTGAGATCCTGATGAACTCCGTGGACGCCGACGGCACTCGCGACGGCTACGACCTGGACATGTTGCGAGCCGTGCGCGCCGCCGTGGACGTTCCGGTGATCGCCAGCGGTGGGGCCGGCGACTTGGATCACTTTCCGCCCGCAGTCGACGCCGGGGCCGACGCCGTCCTGGCGGCGAGCGTGTTCCACTTCGGCGTGTTCAGCATCGGTGAGGTCAAGCAGGTTCTGGCCAAGGCCGGGCATTCGGTGCGCTGACGGGTTCGGGCGCGTAGCGCACGGGTCATGACGCCGGTGCGCCGGAGCGTCCCTCAGGGGTGTCGGTGCCGGTTGGTACCGTACACAACCGGACGGCCCACGAGCACGAGCAGCACTTTCTGTCGCGGACAGGCGCCGTGGTCACGATGCGGAGCAGAGAGCAGGAGCGGTGAGAGACGAGCGCCAGGCGACCCTGCGCGAGGGCCTGCGGGTGTTGCGGAGGGCTTTGCGCGACGAACCCCGCATCCTCGGCATCGCCATCGGCGGCAGCGCCGTCTACGGCATCATGACCGTCGCGTCGGCCGAGGTGATCGGTTGGGCGACCGACAACGTCATCGTTCCCGCCTTCGGTGAAGGCGACGCCGCGGCCGGAGCGCTGGCCGTGGCGGCCCTGGCGATCATCCTGACGGCCCTGTTGAAGTCCGCGGGCATGGCGGTGCGACGGTACTTCGCGGCCATCGGCCAGTACCGGCTGCAGGCGCGCTACCGCTACCGCGTCAGCCGCCAGTACCTGCGGCTTCCGTTGTCCTGGCACCATCGGCATTCCACCGGTACGTTGCTGTCCAACGCGAATGCCGACGTGGAGTCCTCGTTCTTCCCCATCGCGCCGCTGCCGTTCGCCCTCGGCGTCGTCGTCATGCTCGCCTTCGCCCTGGTGTCGATGTTTCTCGCCGACCCGCTGCTGGCGCTGGTGGGCACCCTCGTCTTCCCGGCCATCCTGTTGTTGAACTTCGTCTACCAGCGCCGGCTGTCGCCGCCGGCCACGCGGTCACAGGCGCTGCGCGCCGACCTGTCCGCGGTGGCGCACGAGTCGTTCGACGGCGCCACCGTCGTCAAGGCGATGGGTCGCGAGGCCGACGAGACCCGACGCTTCGCGGTCGTGGCCAACGACCTGCGGGACGCCAACGTCCAGGTGGGACGTATCCGGGGAGCCTTCGACCCGGCGCTCGAGGCGCTGCCCAACCTGGGCGTGCTGGCGGTGCTGCTGATCGGCTCCACGCGGGTGGTGAACGGCTCGCTGGAGGCCGGAACCCTCGTCCAGATCTCCTACCTGCTCACCGTCACCGCCTTCCCGATCCGCGCCATCGGCTTCGTCCTGGGCGAACTGCCGCGCGCGGTCGTGGGGTGGCGACGGGTGTCCGCCGTCCTCGACGCTTCGGACTCGCTGTCGTACGGGCCGAAACGGCTTCCCGCCGCAGACGGGCCTGCCCACGTCGGCGTCCACGACGTGTCGTACTCCTACGTCGACGACACCCCGGTGCTCGACGACATCACCCTCGACGTGGCGCCCGGGCGAACCGTGGCCGTGGTCGGATCCACCGGCTCCGGGAAGTCGACCTTGGCCGGGCTGCTGGTGCGCCTGGTCGACCCCGCCAGCGGTGCGATCGTGATCGACGGCGCCGACCTCCGCGACCTCGAGCACGGCGAGGTGGCGCGGGCCGTGGCGCTGGTGTTCCAGCAGCCGTTCATCTTCGAAGACCCGGTGCGCGACAACGTGACGCTCGGACGCGCGATGCCTGACGAGCACGTATGGGCCGCACTGCGCCTGGCCCAGGCCGACGGTTTCGTCGCCGAGCTCGACGGTGGCCTCGACGCCCCGATCGGTGAGCGCGGCGCGACGTTGTCCGGCGGGCAGCGCCAGCGCCTCGCGCTGGCCCGGGCGCTGGCTCGTGAGCCTCGGTTGCTCGTGCTCGACGACGCCACCAGCGCGGTCGACCCCGAAGTCGAGCGGCGCATCCTGGCCGGGCTGCGCGAGGCGTCGCTGCCGTCCACCGTCGTCGTCGTGGCCTACCGGCGCGCCACCATCGCGCTGGCCGACGAAGTCGTCTACGTGGCCGACGGCCGGGTCGCGGCCCGGGGCAGCCATACCGAGCTGTTGCGCGATTCGCCCGGCTACGCCGAGCTCATCACCGCCTACGAACGCGACGCCGCCGACCGAGCGGCCGCTGATCACGAGGCCGCACGTCACCTGGGGGACCGGGCATGAGCGCGACGTCCAAGCTGGGCGAGGCCACCGACGGCTCCGCGTGGAACACGCTGCGCCGCGGCCTGGCCCTGTCACCTGAGATCACCCAGGGCCTGGCCCTGACTCTCGTGCTCGCCGCGGTGGCCACGGCCGGGCGTGTCGTGGTGCCCATCGCCATCCAGCAGACGATCGACTCCGGAGTGAACGCGCCGGGCGGGCCTGACATCGCGTATGTGCGATGGATGCTCCTGCTTGCTGCTGTGGGTGTGGCCGTCACGGTGGCCGCGGCGTACTTCATGAACGTGCGCGTGTTCCGGGCCAGCGAGTCCGGCCTGGCCACACTACGGATCAAGGCATTCCGCCACGTCCACGACCTGTCGGTCCTGACCCAGGACACCGAGCGTCGCGGCTCGCTGGTCTCCCGGGTCACCAGCGACGTCGACACGATCTCCCGGTTCGTCCAATGGGGCGGACTGATCACGCTGGTCAGCATCGGCCAGCTCATGGTGGCCACGGTCATCATGACGATCTACTCGTGGCAGCTGACCATCCTGGTGTGGATCTGCTTCCTGCCGCTGTTCCTGGCGCTGCGGTACTTCCAGCGCAAGCTCTCCGCGGCCTACCTCGTCGTGCGCGAACGTGTCGGCGCCATGCTCGGGGCGATCTCGGAATCGGTCGTGGGGGCTCAGGCGGTACGCGCCTACGCGGTCGAGGCGCGTACGCAGCAGCGCATCGACGACACCGTCTCGGCCCACCGCGATGCCGCCATCCGGGCGCACAAGCTGGCTTCGGGGGCCTCGTCCACCGGCGAGCTGGTGGCCGGCTTCGCCAACGCCGCGGTCGTCGTGGTGGGTGTGCTGCTCGGCGTCGCCGGCGACATCACCCTCGGCCGACTGGTGGCGTTCCTGTTCCTGGTCACGTTGTTCATCGCACCGGTACAAGTCGGTACCGAGGTGCTCAGCGAGGCCCAGAACGCCATCGCCGGCTGGAAGCGGGTGCTCGGCATTCTCGACACCCCCGCCGACGTCGCCGACCCCGGCGAGGACGGCGCCGAGCTGCCCCGAGGGCCGGTGTCCGTCCGCTTCGAGCGCGTCTCCTACGCCTATCCGAACGGGCCGACCGTGCTCCACGACGTCGACGTCAGCATCGCGCCGCGAACCCGCGTCGCCGTCGTCGGCGAGACCGGCTCCGGCAAGACGACGTTCGCGAAGCTGTTGACTCGGCTCATGGACCCGGTCTCGGGCCGGGTCGTGCTCGACGACGTCGACCTGCGCGACATCCGCTTCGCCTCACTGCGCGAACGGGTGGTGATGGTTCCGCAGGAAGGGTTCTTGTTCGACGACACCCTGGCGGCGAACCTGCGCTACGCCCGGCCCGAGGCCACCGACGACGATCTTCGTCGCGCGTTGGCCGACCTCGGGCTCGACGACTGGGCGAAGTCGTTGCCCGCGGAGTTGTCGACCCAGGTGGGCCAGCGGGGCGAGTCGCTGTCGGCAGGGGAACGCCAGCTGGTCGCGCTGGCGCGGGCCTATCTCGCCGATCCAGACCTGCTGGTGCTCGACGAAGCGACCAGCGCGGTCGACCCCGCCACCGAGGTGCGCCTCGCACGTGCCCTCGAAGGCGTCTCGCGCGGGCGCACGTCGGTGACGATCGCCCACCGGCTCTCCACGGCCGAGGCCGCTGACGAAGTGTTCGTCTTCGACCGCGGTCACCTGGTCGAACGCGGACCGCACGCCCAATTGGCAGCCGCCGGCGGGGTGTACGCCGAGTTGCACTCAGCCTGGGTCACCCAGGCCCGCTGACCGCACGAGTCAGCGCTGGGCGCCCTCGAGCGTCCCGGTGGTGGGCACACCTTCTTCGTACACGGTGCACACGAGCTCACGGTCGCCTTGGCCCCAGGATTCCTCGGTGGGCTGCAGCCACTTGATGTCCAACGAGGACTCCTGCCAGGCCATCCCGACGAAGGTCTCGAACTCCGGGATGCAGTCCTCCTGGACCTGAGTCTCGAAGGCGTCCTCGCCGGGGAACTCGCCGTCGGGGACTTCGAAGATCGCGTAGACCTCCTGGTCGTGCGGTTCGTCGCACGGTACGACATTGACGTTGCTGACTTCTTCGTCGGCCTGGAAGTCGCCGATGCAGTTGCCGACCTCGATGTCGAAGACGTCGGACTCTTCGCCGCCGGTCTGCTCGGCGTCGGTCTCCTCGTCGCCGGCGTCGGCGGCTTCGGTCTGCTCGCCCCCGGTCGATTCGCTGCTGGCGTCGTCCGAGTCATCGGAGCACGCGCTCAGGCTCAGGGCGGCGACGGCGCCGAGCGCCGCCATGGTCGTACGAATCGTGGACCTCACGATATGTGCTCTCCTTCGAAAATGTTCAACACCGTCGGCTGAGGCCGACAGGTCACCGATCGCCGCGCCGGATGCCACGCGGAGAACGGGGGTCGATGGGGCAGGGGTGATGCACCGGCACGGTACGTTGCGGACATCGGCGGGCACGGCACGGCCGGGTCAGCGACCGGCGCCTTCGAGTGATCCGGTGACCGGACCGGCAGGATCGTAGACCAGGCAGATCAGTTCCCGATCGCCCTGACTCCACGACTCCTCGGTGGGCTGTAACCACGTGTAGTCGAGCTCGGACTCCGGCCACGGCGTGCCCACGAACGTGGCGAACTCGGCTGCACACTCTTCCTGAGCTTGCTCCCGCAGCGCGTCGTCACCTGGGAAATCACCGTCGGGGATCTCGGCGCTGGCGAAGACTTCCTGCGCGTGTTCGTCGGCGCACGGCACGACCGCGACGTCGGTGACTTCGTTCTCGTCCTCGAAGTCGCCGACGCAGTCACCGACCTTGACGTCGAAAATGTCGGCCGCGCCCGCCGACTCGGTCACCTGGCCCGACTCGTCACGCTGCGGCTCGTCGCCGTCGTCGGAGCAGGCGGTCAGCGACAGGGCGACGACCGCACCCGCGACTGCGGCGAGGGTGCGGATCGTACGTGCCACGGGTGTGCACTCCTTCATGTCCCGGAGTCTCAAGAATCGCAGATGTACCCAATCACGGCACCCTAGCCCGGCCATGGGGCGTCCACGATGCGAACCTCCGATGAAGTGCGCGCGAATCAGCGGCAGCAGTGCCGGGAGCCGGGCGACGTACCTGCCGAGCCTCAGGGACAATGGACTGATGCCCGACCTCGAGCCCACCATAGCTGCCCGGCTCAGACCGACATCCGACGGCCTGATCGCCGCCGTCGTGCAGCAGCACGACACCGGCGAAGTGCTGATGCAGGCATGGATGAACACCGAAGCGTTGCACCTCACCCTGACCACCGGGCGAGCGACCTACTGGAGCCGCAGCCGGCAGAGCCTGTGGGTCAAGGGCGAAACGTCGGGCCATCGGCAATGGGTACGCGAGGTGCGCCTCGATTGCGACGGCGACACGGTCTTGGTCAAGGTCGACCAGGAAGGCCCGGCCTGTCACACCGGCACCAGGACCTGTTTCGACGACGGCCTGCTCGAAGCCACCGTGGCGCCCCGAGCGGAAGGTGGGACCTCGTGAGCCGTCTCGACGCGTCGCCGGGACTGGAGGAGTTCCGGTTGCTGGCGAAAGAACGCCGGGTCATTCCCGTGGTGCGAAGGCTGCTGGCCGACGGCGAGACGCCCGTGGGGGTGTACCGCAAGCTCGCCGCCGACCGGCCGGGCACCTTCCTGCTCGAATCGGCCGAGCACGGTGGCGTGTGGTCGCGCTATTCGTTCGTGGGCGCGCGCTCGGCCGCCGTGCTCTCTGAGCGCGATGGCCAGGCGGTCTGGCACGGAGAGCCACCAGTCGGGTTGCCCTCCGGCGGCGACCCGTGGGAAGCGCTACGCGGCACTCTCGAGGCTTTACGCAGTGAGCGGATGCCGGACCTGCCGCCGCTGACCGGCGGGCTCGTCGGATTCGTCACCTATGACGCCGTGCGCCGGCTCGAGCAGCTACCAGAGACCACCGTCGACGACCTCCAGCTGCCCGAGATGGCGTTCTTGCTGGCCACCGATATCGCGGTGCTCGATCACGACGACGGCACGGTCCTGCTGGTCGCCAACGCCGTCAACTGGGACGATCGCGACGAGCGGGTCGACGAAGCCTGGCGCGACGCCGTACGTAGGCTCGACCGGATGACCGCCGAGCTGGCCGCGCCCACGCCGTCGTCGGTGGCCTCCTACGAGCCCGCCGTGGTCGCCGAGCATCGCAGCGCGACCCCCAAGGAAGACTTCCTGGCCGCGGTGGAGCGGGTCAAGGAGGAGATCCGCGCCGGCGAGGCTTTCCAGGTCGTCATCTCGCAGCGGTTCTCCACGCCGACCACGGCCGAGCCGGTCGACGTCTACCGGATCCTGCGTCGCGACAACCCGAGCCCCTACATGTATCTGGTCCGCCTGCCAGGCCCCGACGGCGGCGAGGACGGCGCGTACTCGGTGGTCGGCTCCAGCCCGGAGGCCCTGGTCAAGGTCAATGGCGACCGGGTCATGACGCACCCGATCGCCGGTACCCGGTGGCGCGGGGAGACTCCGGAGGCCGACGCGGCGCTGTCCGAGGAACTGCTCGCCGACCCGAAGGAACGGGCCGAGCACCTGATGCTGGTCGATCTCTCGCGCAACGATCTCGGCCGGGTGTGTGCGCCGGGCAGCGTCGAGGTGGTCGACTTCATGACGGTGCGCCGGTACAGCCACGTCATGCACATCGAGTCGACGGTCGTCGGCCGGCTGCGCGCCGACCGCAGCGCGCTGGACGTCTTGGCAGCCTGTTTCCCCGCCGGAACGCTGTCCGGTGCACCGAAGGTCCGGGCGATGGAGATCATCGACGAGCTCGAGACGACCCGGCGCGGCGTCTACGGCGGGGTGGTCGGGTATCTGGACTTCGCCGGCGACCTCGATGTCGCCATCGCGATCCGGACGGCGCTGATCCGCGACGGCGTGGCCTACGTCCAGGCCGGTGCCGGGATCGTGGCGGACTCCGACGCCGAGGCGGAATGGCAGGAGTCGCGGAACAAGGCTGCCGCCGCGCTGCGCGCCATCGCCGTGGCCGGCACGATCCGGCCCGTCGACGCCCGACCGGCTGATTCGTCGTGACACAACGCAGGCAATATCTCGCCACGCTGCTGCTGCTCGCGGCCGGCGGGGTGCTCGGCTTCGCCGCGGCCTCCCGGCCGTGGGGATCGGCACGGATGCCGTCGTCGCTGTCGCAGGCCACCGAGGTCACGGTGTCCGGCAGCGACCTGTCGCCGGTGGCGCCGGCGCTGTGCCTGGTCGCGTTGGCCGCGGTCGTCGCCATCCCGGCGGTGCGCCGGACCGGGCGACGAGTGGTGGGCTCCATCCTGGCCGTGCTGGGCTGCGGGTTGGTGGTGGTCGCCGGCCAGGCTCTGCTCGATCTGGACGAGCGGGTGCACACCTGGGTGGCCGACAGTCCCGGCCTGACCGGAACCGTCGACGAGGTCTCGGTGGCACCCTGGTGGCCGGTGGCGCTGGCGGTCGCGGGGATCATGATTCTCGCCGCGGGGGTGTCGACGGTCGTTCGCGGCCCGAGCTGGCCGTCCATGGGGGCGCGATACGAGCGCCCGGGCGCTTCCGGCCCCGAGCGCTCCGCCGGCTCGGACGAGGCGGCACCGGATCCGCGGCAGGCCTGGGATGCCCTTGATCGCGGTGACGACCCGACCTGAACGCGCCGGGTGGACGGCATCCGGCACAATGAGTATCAGGATGGCGGCACGCTGACGAACGTCGACAGGGAGTTGTGATGGCGTATAACAGCCACGGCCACACGCCGGCGGCTTGGACCACCGTGATCATCGTTTTCGTGGCTTTCACGATCGGGTCCCTGGCTGTCGTACTGCAGAACTGGCCGCTGTTCTGGATCGGTGGCGTGGCGCTCGCCGCAGTCGGCGGCATCGTCGGCAAGATCATGCAGATGATGGGCCTCGGTCAGTACGGCCCGCAGGCCGAGGACCGTGCGAGTGTCAACCCCGGGGCGGCTGAGGACACCGGCGGGTAAGCGATGACGCCCCGCCCCGGCCGAACGCCGGCGGGACGGCCGACGAACAGGCCGCCGCTGGTGTCGGTGGGTGGGGTCACACTCGATACGACGAACCGCCGCGTCAGCACGCCTGCCGGCGGCGAGTCGTCGTTGACGCCGTTGCAGGCGGCGCTGCTGGCGCACCTGATGAGCCGTTGTGGCCGGGTGTGCTCGCGCGAGGAGTTGATGTGTCAGGCGCTGGGCTACCCGGCGCCGGTCGGCACCCGCACCGTCGACGTCCACATCGCGACGTTGCGGAACAAACTCGGCGGGGCGCTGGCGATCCGGTCGGTGCGCGGTGTGGGATACACCCTCGAGACGCGAGCCGACCGATGATCCCAGGCGCGGTGCGGGGGCGTGCGGGAGCATGAGACCTGTCGGTGCTGGTTGGTGCGGGTGCGCCGAGCAGAGGACCGGGGGGCGTCATGCCGCCGGATCGGACGTGGCTAGTCTGGACCGGCCAGACCAATCGATCAGTGCGAGGACTGGAGGGCGGACATGAGCGTTCTCGACGAGATCCTCGGGGGTGTGCGTGCTGATCTTGCCGAGCGGGAACAGCGTGTTCCCCTCGACGAACTCAAGGCGATGGCGGCCAAGCAGCCGCCGGCACGTGATCCCTTGCCCATGCTCCGTTCGCCGGGTGTCTCCGTCATCGCAGAGGTGAAACGCGCGAGCCCGTCCGGTGGTTCCCTGGCCGAGATCCGCGATCCAGCGGCGTTGGCCGGCGATTACGAGTCCGGGGGAGCGGCAGCCATCAGCGTGCTGACCGAGCAGCGCCGATTCGGGGGCAGCCTCGACGACCTGCGCGCGGTTCGTGCCGCGGTCGATACCCCGGTGCTGCGCAAGGACTTCGTCGTCACCAGCTACCAGCTCTGGGAGGCCCGGGCGCACGGTGCCGACCTGGTGCTGCTCATCGTGGCGGCGCTGGAGCAGATCGCGCTGGTGAGCCTCGTCGAGCGGGCCGAATCGATCGGTCTGACGCCGCTGGTCGAAGCGCACACCGCCGACGAGATCGCGCGCGCGGCCGATGCCGGCGCGAAGATCATCGGCGTCAATGCGCGTGATCTGCGCACGCTCGACGTCGACACGACGACGTTCGAGCGGCTGGCGCCGACGGTGCCCGACGGGGTGGTGAAGATCGCCGAATCCGGCGTCAAGTCGCCCCGCGACGTCATCGAGCTCGCTCGGGCCGGAGCTGACGCCGTGCTGGTCGGCGAGTCGCTCGTGAAAGGCCGCGACCCGCGCTCCGCTGTCGCTGATCTGGTGGCCGCCGGAGCGCACCCCGCCCTCAACCGCGGCAGCCAGCCCTGACCCTGACGCGTGCCAGCAGGCGCCACGCCGCCCCGCCCGCCAGCACGGCGTCAGGACATCAGCGGTAGGTGTGCTCGTCCGCGGGGAACGACCCGGCCACGACCTCGTCGGCGAACGCCTTCGTGGCGTCGGTGAGCGCACCACGCAGGTCGCCGTACGCCTTGACGAACCGCGGTAAGCGGCCGCTGCGCAGCCCGGCCATGTCCTGCCACACCAGCACCTGTGCATCACAGTCCGGCCCGGCGCCGATGCCCACGGTCGGGACGGCGAGGCGCTTGGTGATCTCGGCTGCGGTGTGCGCCGCGACCATCTCGAGGACGACGGCGAACGCGCCGGCTGCCTCCAAAGCCTCGGCCGAGGCGATGAGCGCATCGGCGTCCGGGCCGCGGCCTTGGACGCGATAGCCGCCGATGGCATTCACGCTTTGCGGCGTGAAGCCGATGTGCGCCATCACCGGGATGCCGGCCTCGACGATGCGCCGAACCGAATCGGCCACCGCCAGCCCGCCCTCGAGCTTGACGGCCTGGACCCCGGTCTCCTTCATGACACGGATGGCCGTGCCGAGAGCCTGTTCGGAGCTGACCTGGTACGTGCCGAACGGCAGGTCGCACACCACCAGCGCCTGCGTGGTCGACCTCGTGACTGCACGCGCCAGCGGGATGAGCTCGTCGAGCGTCACCGGCACCGTGTCGGGGTGCCCGAAGACGTTGTTGCCGGCTGAGTCGCCGACGAGCAGCACCGGGATGCCCGCCTCGTCGAACACCTCCGCGGTGTACATGTCGTACGAGGTCAGCATGGGCCAGCGTTCGCCGCGCTCCTTGGCCGCCAGCAGATCTCGGATGGTCACCCGGCGGGAGCGTTGGCCGCCGTACAGTGCCGCGGTTTCGTGCGTCATCGCAGGACTCCTTCGATGTCTCGAGGCCCGGGATTCGGGTCCCCTAACATGAGCAATTCTCGCACGATAGGGTCCGATATGACGTGGCGTCGCAGGGTCGCCACCTCGTACAGGACCGCCGAGCACGTTCGATGTTCGGCAGGAGGGGCTGGTCAATGGCTGACGCGTGGCTTCGAAACGCGATCGCCGAAGCCGTCGGCACGATGGCTTTGGTGTTCGTCACACTCATGGCTCTCGGCGTGAGTGGGATGGCCACACCCTCGATCTTGGCCTATGGCTTCATCGTGGCAGCGCTCGTCGCGTCGCTGGGACACGTCTCCGGCGGGCATTTCAACCCCGCCATCACTCTGGCGATGCTTCTGGCACGCAAGATCGACCCGCTCGGGGCGGCGGTGTACTGGGTGGGCCAGTTCGCCGGTGCGGCGGTCGGCGCGCTCGTGGTGATGCTGGCGGTCGACGAGGAGGGGGTGGCCGCGGGAACGCCCGCGATCAACGAAAACCTCGTCAACGTCGGGGGAGCGATCACGCTCGAGGCGGTCGCGACGTTCATTCTCGTTCTCGTCTTCTTCGGCACGGTCGTGGACGAGCGGGCGCCGCTGTCGGTGTACCCGTTCGCCATCGGCGGCGTCATCATCGCCGGCAACGCCGCGCTGCTGCCCACGACCGGTGGCGCGCTGAACCCTGCCCGTGGCTTCGGCCCGGCCGTGGTCAGCGGCGAGTGGGACGCCGTGGCGGCGTGGCTGGCCGGGCCGCTGATCGGCGCCGTCCTGGCCTGGGCGGTCTACGCCTTCGTGATCGCCGAGCGGCAGTCGTCGAAGAACACCTTCCCCCAGCCGGTGCCGCCGCCAGGTCCGTCGCTCCTGCCCTGACGCCGCGGACGTCCTGACAACTGCCGCGGGGGCGTCCCGACGTTTGCCGCGGGGGCGTCTTGACGTCAGGCCCGAGACGTCAGGACGCGGCCGGCGGCGGTGGCGGCTGGCTGAAGCGTCCGCTCGCCCGCGCCCCGGCGCTCGTGACCTGCTCGCGCCACTGGCTGGTGATGGGCAGGCGACGGTCGCGGCCGAAGTTGCGGCCGGTGATCTTCGGCCCCGGCGGGTACTGCCGGCGCTTGTACTCCGCGGTGTCGACCATGCGCAGCACCTTCGAGACGACGTCGGGGTCGAACCCTGCGGCGTGCAGCTCCGTGGGGCCGCG
Organism: Haloactinopolyspora sp.; assembly: GCF_027324685.1. NCBI lineage: Bacteria > Bacillati > Actinomycetota > Actinomycetes > Jiangellales > Jiangellaceae > Haloactinopolyspora > Haloactinopolyspora sp. The sequence continues at coordinate 9,092 of NZ_DAHVSH010000095.1, read as the reverse complement.
GTCCTGTTCCACGTAGTGGTCCAGGATCTGGTCCAGCAGCGTGTAGTCGGGCAGTGAGTCCGAGTCGAGCTGGCCGGGACGCAGCTCGGCGCTGGGCGGCTTGTCGATCGAGGACTGGGGGATCGGCGGCACCTCGCCGCGGTTCTCGGCGGCCTCGTTGCGCCACCGCGCCAGCTCCCACGTCCAGGTCTTCGGCACGTCCTTCAACGGGGCGAAGCCGCCCACGGCGTCGCCGTAGATCGTGGAGTACCCGACGGCCAGTTCGGTCTTGTTGCCGGTGGCCAGCACCAGGTGGCCCTCTTCGTTGGACAGCCCCATCAGCGTCATGCCCCTCACCCGGGCCTGCAGGTTCTCTTCGGCCAACCCGGTGAGCTGGATGTTGTCGAGAAACGCGCGCACCATCGGAGCGATCGGCACGATCCGGAACCGTAGTCCGGTCCGGTCGGCCAGGTCCTGGGCGTCGGTCTTCGAGTGGTCAGAGGAGTACGAGCTCGGCATCGAGATGCCGTGGACGTTGTCCGCACCGACGGCGTCGACGGCCACGGCCGCGGCGAGCGCGGAATCGATCCCACCGGACAGCCCGAGGATCACCGAGGTGAACCCGTTCTTGGCGACGTAGTCGCGCAGACCGGTCACGAGCGCGGCGTATATCTCGGCGTGATCGGACAGGCGCGGAGCGATCGCGCCCGGCTCGGGCGGGTATTGGGGCAGCGGCGCGGTGGTCAATGTCGTCCGCAGCACTTCGAAGCCGGCGATCTGCTCGCGGCTCATGCCCCAAGGTTCCGGTGCCGACGCCGTGGCCTGGGGCAGGGTCAGATCGGCGATCAGGCACCCGTCCTCGAATTGCGGCGCGCGGGCCAGGAGCTCGCCGTCGGCGCCGACGATGAGCGAGTCGCCGTCGAAGACCAGCTCGTCCTGCCCCCCGACCAGGTTGACGTAGGCCAGCGTCGCCTCGGCCGCCATCGCGCGGCGCGCGGCCAACTCCAAGCGGGTGTCGTCTTTCTTCTGCTCGTACGGCGATCCGTTGATCACCAACAACAGCCCAGCTCCGGCCTCGCGAGCCACCGACACCGGACCGCCTTCACGCCAGATGTCTTCGCACACCGCCAGCGCGACGTCGACGCCGTGCAGCCGGAACACGCCGAGGTGATGGCCCGGCACGAAGTATCGGGACTCGTCGAACACGCCGTAGTTGGGCAGGTGGTGCTTCGCCTGACGCGACACGACCCGGCCGCCGTAGAGCACGGCGACGGCGTTTTGCGGTGACCCCTTCGGCACCCCGAGGGTCGTCGTGCCCGCGGCCGACTCGTCGCGGTCCAGGTACCCGACGACGACGGCGGTCGACCCGAGCCCTTCGGCGTCGAGGCGCGCGGCCAGCGCCTCGACCGCAGTGCGGGAGGCGTCGACGAACGAGGCGCGAAGGGCGAGGTCCTCCACCGGATACCCAGTGAGCGCCATCTCCGGAAACGCCACCAGATGTGCGTGCTGGCCGGCGGCGTGTGCCGTCGTCTGGACGATGAGATCGGCGTTGGCGTCGAGAGCACCGACCGTGCTGTTGATCTGGGCGAGGGCGATTCTGATCTGCGGCACGAGTGTGAGCCTAACCGTCGTTCTGGCCGGATCGGCCGCCAGCTTTGACGACGTCGGCATCTTCGGGTTACCCGGACGGTCCGCGGTGAGGCACACTGGCGCCGTGGAGAAGCAGCAGCAGTTCGTCCTCAGGTCGCTGGAAGAGCGGGACATTCGATTCGTCCGGCTGTGGTTCACCGATGTGCTGGGCTTTCTCAAGTCCGTCGCGGTGGCCCCGGCCGAGCTCGAGAACGCCTTCGCCGAGGGCATCGGCTTCGACGGCTCGGCCATCGAGGGGTTCGCCCGGGTCTATGAAGCCGACATGCTGGCCAAACCGGATCCGTCGACGTTTCAGGTGCTGCCCTGGCGCGGCGGTACCCACGGCACGGCGCGCATGTTCTGCGACATCCTGATGCCCGACGGGTCGCCGTCATACGCCGATCCGCGTCACGTGCTCAAACGGGCCTTGAGCCGGGCAGCTGAGCAGGGGTTCACCTTCTACACCCATCCCGAGGTCGAGTTCTTCGTCTTCAAGGAGCAGCCGGAACCCGGTGAGGTGCCGGTGCCGGTCGATGCCAGCGGCTTCTTCGACCACACCGCCCACGGGGTCGCGCAGGACTTCCGCCGCGACACCATCACCATGCTGGAGGAGATGGGCATCTCGGTGGAGTTCAGCCACCACGAGAACGCCCCGGGCCAGCAGGAGATCGACCTGCGCTATGCCGACGCGCTGGCGACCTCGGACAACCTCATGACGTTCCGGGCGGTCGTGCGCGAGGTGGCGTTGTCACAGAACCTGTACGCCTCGTTCATGCCCAAACCGTTCACCGAGCATCCAGGCTCGGGCATGCACACCCACGTCTCGCTGTTCGAGGGCGACCGCAACGTGTTTCACGAGCCCGGCGCGCAGTACCAACTGTCCAAGACCGCACGCGCGTTCATCGCCGGGCTGCTGCGCCACGCGCCGGAGATCACCGCGGTCACGAACCAGTGGGTCAACTCCTACAAGCGCCTCCAGGGCGGCGGCGAAGCGCCGGCGTACGTCTGCTGGGGGCACAACAACCGCTCCGCGCTGGTCCGGGTGCCGATGTACAAGCCGGACAAGGGCCAATCCGCGCGTGTGGAGATCCGTTCCGTCGACTCCGCCTGTAACCCCTACCTCGCCTATGCGGTGATTCTCGTCGCAGGCCTCAAGGGCATCGAGGAAGGCTACGAGCTCCCGCCGGGCGCTGAAGACGACGTCTGGGCGCTGACCGACCGGGAACGCCGCGCCATGGGCATCGACCGGCTGCCGGCGTCTCTGGACGAGGCCATCCATGCGATGGAAAACTCCGAACTGGTCGCCGAAACCCTCGGCGAGCACGTCTACGAGTTCTTCCTGCGCAACAAGCGCGCCGAGTGGGACGAGTACCGGTTGCAGGTCACTGCGTACGAGCGCGCCAAGATGCTGCCCGTGCTCTGACGACATTGTTCGGCAGCGCTTCGCCCTGGGGTCAGGGGCGCTGCCTGGCTGGTTGGCTTGTGTTGTGGGGCTGGTTGGACGATGCCGCAGGCCGTGATGATCGTCGTGGGACCGTGAGCCGCTGAGGTTGCGGGCGATTTCTGCCTCATGATCACCTATGGCGCGTGATCATGGGGCAGTAGTGGGCGGGTGTGGTGCTGTGTCGCGGGATCATGAGGCGCTTTTGGCGTTATGGCGCTGCTACTGCCTCATGATCTATCCAGGGGTGGCGGCTAGTGCCTCATGATCACTTATGGCGCGTGATCATGAGGCAGTAATGGGAGGGTGCTTCTTGCGCGAGGCCGTGGGACCGTGAGCCGATTCGCCGGGTCGTGATGATCGTCGTGGGGGAATCTGCCGTTATGGTGCGCGATTTCCAGCATGACGATCTTCACGACTGCTTTGGCGGGCTGTTTCGCGCCTGATCCGGCACGACGATCTTCACGACCCACCAGGACCGCTTCCACGCCCGATCTCGGGACAGACAGCGATCGGCCCCTCGGCGCAACCCCAATGTGGGCCGAGACTACGCCGCCGCCCGGCGAGACACACCAGGTCACGAGTTCCTCCGGTGCGCCCAGCACGCGACGAGCTTCACCCAGCCCCCTTGACGGATCACGATCCGCCCCGATATTGATGTGAAATCGATTGCTCACCCTGATCGGAGCGCCATGCCTCGTCCCGTGCACGTCGTCCCCGTCTCCCTCGTCGCCGCTTCGGCGCTGATCGCCGCGTGGCCGCCAGCAGGTCCGGGCGACGGCGGGTCAGCCGAGGTATCCGAGGCGCCACCGAGTGCATGGGAGGGGACGCTGCGCATGGACCCGCACGAGCGGTTCGGCACCGACAGCGACGGCGATCTGTGGCCGTCGTGTTGGTCCGATGACGGCAATCTCTATGCGGCCTGGGGCGACGGCAAGGGCTTCGACCTCGATGGCGAGTTCTCCGACATCGGCGTCGCGCGGATCTCCGGCGAGCCGGGAGATCTGGCCGGCGTCAACCTCGCCCAGGGCGACGACGTGGGGCCGATCTGGGCGGAATCGGGCTACAACCGCAAACCGACCGGCATGGTGTGCGTCGGCGACACCATCCACCTGGCGGTGCAGGATCTCGCCCTGGACTTCAACGATGTCCCCAACGCCACCATCGTGACGTCCACTGACGGCGGCCGGACGTGGACCTGGGACGAGGACGAGCCGATGTTCGACGACCACACGTTCACGACGATGTGGTTCGCCGACTTCGGCCAGGGCGGTGAGTGGGCGCCGGACGACTACGTGTACGTCTACGGCCTGGACGGCAACTGGCGCGACTCCTTCAACGACCGCGTGGATGATCCGGCAGACGTCTTTCTCGCCAGAGTGCCGCGAGACAAGGTCGCCGACCGCGGCGCTTGGCGCTTCTACGCCGGGACGAAGGGCCCGCACGGCAAGCTGCGCTGGTCGGACAACATCGACGAGCGCCGCCCGGTGCTGCACGACACCAGGCGGGTTTATCAGCAGATGCTCGAGGCTGGCTTCGCCCACGACATGACGGTGCTCAGCCAGGGGCACGTGCTGTACAACGAGCCGCTCGGACGTTACCTCTACACGTCGTGGACCGAGTACACGCTGGAGATGTACGAGTCGCCGACCCCCTGGGGGCCGTGGAGCCGGATGTCCAGCCACGACTTCGGCGGTTACCCCTGGGGACCGGAGCAGCACGCCGGCTATGGCGCCACGATCCCGTCGAAGTTCCTCTCCGATGACGGGCAGACGATGATGTTGCAATCCAACGTGTGTCCGTGCGCCCCGTCGGGCACGCCGGTCTACCGCTACTCGCTACGGCAGGTGGACCTTGTTCCCAACCGTGGCGGCGAGGCGACGAACGAGCTCGGCGGCGGCAATCTCGCCGCGCCGGAGTCCGAGGCGGTGGCGGTGTCGAAATCGGTGAACCAGGGCGATCTGGCCGCGTTGAACGACGGCTCTACTGATGTCAGCCTCGACGACTACGACGTCGAGCTCAAGCGAGAGTCGTGGTGGGGCTACACCTGGCCGGAACCGAAGCGGATGAACCGCGTCGTCTACACCACTGGCGAAGTGAGCGATCACGACGGCGGCTGGTTCCTCGGCCGGCCTCGGGTGCAGGTGCGCCAGGACGGCGTCTGGACCGACGTCGACGGACAGCTCACCGATCCGGTCTACCCGGGCCGGCACACTGTGGGCTCGACCCAGGAGTTCACCGTCACCTTCCCCGAGACCGTGGGCGACGGCGTGCGCGTCATCGGCGTTCCCGGCGGTGACCTGGCCTATTCCTCCATGTCCGAGGTGGCTGTGTACTACGACCTCGCGCTGATCGATGGCGGCTTCGAAGGTCAGAGTGGCGGCCTCGGCGGCGCGTGGTCGTTCGAGGGCGGCGCAGCGCACGGAATCGACGGCAACGGCTCACATTCACACACCGGCGAGCGGAATGCGTGGGTGCGCACGTCCGAGCCGCTCGGAACCCAGGTCCTCACGCAGACCGTCAGCGTCGAGCCGGGGTCCACGCTCGACCTGTCGGCTTGGGTCCGCACCTCCGACGTCGTCGAGACTGTCCGCCTTGGCGTGCGCTTCGACGGCGGCGAGCAGATCGAGACGTTCCCGGGCGTCGCGGAGTGGGTGTACACGCAGCGTTCGACGTCGGTCGCCGTGCCCGACGACGTCTCGTCGATCACCGTGGTCGTGGGGTACGACGCCGACGGCGGCGATGCCATTCTCCAGGTCGACGACGTGAGCTTGAGCGCCACGCAGTGACGACCCGATGCACTAGGTTCGGGTGCCGTGACCCGGATGAAGTGGCGAGCGAGCGTGTTAGGCGCCGTCTCGGCCGGGGGAGTCGTCGGGGCTGAGGCCAGGTATGTCTTGAGCCTGTTCGAACCGAGCGGTGCCGGATTCCCCTGGGCGACGCTGGCGCAGAACGTCTCGGGCTGTCTGCTGATCGGCGTGCTCATGACGGTCGTGCGTCAGTCGACGGCGCCCCTCTGGTTGATCAGGCCGTTTCTCGGTGTCGGTCTGCTGGGTGGATACACCACGTTCTCGACCTACGCCGTCGACGTGCACCAGATGTTGATCGACGGGCGTCATGTGGTGGCGGTCACCTACCTGGTGGCCACGCCGGTCGTGGCCGTGCTGGCCGTCTGGTCCGCGACAGCGGCCACACGTGCCGTGCTGCGTCGACGTAGGCCACGAGGCGGCATGACGTGACCGTTCTCCTGGTGGCTCTCGGTGCTGCGGTGGGCGCGCCGTTGCGCTACGTGACCGACCAGTTCGTCCAGGCCAAGGCGCCGGCCGTGGTGCTGCCCTGGGGCACGCTCATCGTCAACGTCATCGGTTCGTTCCTCCTGGGCATGATGGCGGCGGCCAGCGCACGCGGCGGGCTCAGTGACGATGCACTGGCCCTGGGTGGGATCGGCTTCTGCGGGGCGCTGAGCACATACAGCACCTTCAGCTACGACACCGTGCGTCTACTCGAGGACGGGAACCCCTCGGCCGGGTTGGTCAACATCGTCGTCAATCTGGCCGGTGGCCTGGCCGCTGCCGCAGCAGGCTGGTGGCTTGTCTGACGACGTGACGGTCCGGGCGGTCGAGGATCCCGCTCGTACCGGCGGACCGGTAGGTTCGGTGGCATGTCGGTGAACCGGACCGAAGGGCGCCTCGCGAGACTGGCCAAGGCGGGGTTCGCCGACGCTGCTGCGGCGGCGCGGGAGCTGGACGGCACGGTGCTCGGCGACGTGGCTGCGGACTCCGACCTGGTCTCCGCGCTCGGCGCCGCGGCCGACCCTGACCTCGGTCTTCGTGAGCTCGGGCGGCTGGTCGACGCGCTGGCGCCCGGAGCGGAGCGCGACGGACTGCTCCGGGCCCTCGTCGAGGACACGCCCGGTCGCCGTCGGCTGCTGGCGGTACTCGGGTTCAGCTCGGCGCTGGGCGACCACCTCGTGCGGCATCCGGACCAGTGGCGCGATTTCGACCGGATCGACCCTGAACGCCGCCCGGACGCGGCGGCGCTCCGGGCGAGCATGCTTGAGGCGGTCAGTGCGGATCCGGATGCTGCCAGCCCGGTCGCCCAGGGCGAACGCGGAGACGTGCTCGATGGGCTCCGAATCACCTATCGGCGGCAGCTGATGGCGTTGGCGGCGCTCGATCTGGCCGACCGGCTCGATGTCGCCACGGTGGCAGCCGAGCTCGCCGTGCTGGCCGACGCGACGCTCGAGGCCGCCTTGGCCGTCGCGCGATCGGAGCTGCCCGCCACCGCCGCGCCGTGCCGGCTGGCCGTCATCGGCATGGGCAAGTGCGGTGGCCGCGAGCTCAATTACGTCTCCGACGTGGACGTCATCTTCGTGGCCGAGCCGGTCGGCGACGACGACTCGACGCAGTGGCTGAGCTCGGCGACGAGCCTGGCCACAGCCATGATGCGGGTGTGCTCCGAACACACCGGCGAGGGGACCATCTGGCCTGTGGACGCTGCGCTGCGCCCCGAGGGACGCACCGGGCCGCTGGTTCGCACGGTAGCCAGTCACGTCGCCTACTACCAGGACTGGGCGAAGACGTGGGAGTTCCAGGCACTGCTCAAGGCCCGGCCCGTCGCCGGTGATCTCGCGCTGGGTGCGCAGTACATGGACGCGGTGACACCGATGGTGTGGCACGCGGCCGACCGAGAGGGCTTCGTCGGCGACGTCCAGGCGATGCGGCGGCGGGTGGAAGATCACATCCGGCCGGCCGAAGCAGACCGGCAACTCAAGCTCGGGCCCGGCGGGTTGCGCGACGTGGAGTTCGCGGTGCAGTTGCTGCAGTTGGTGCACGGCCGCGCTGACGAGACGTTACGCAGTGCATCGACGCTGGAAGCGCTGGCAGCGTTGACGCAGGGCGGCTACGTCGGGCGTGCGGACGGCGCAGTGCTCGACGAGGCCTATCGGTTCCTGCGAACCTTCGAGCATCGGATCCAGCTGCGCAACCTGCGCCGAACCCACGTCGTGCCGGAGTCCGACGACCAGTTGCGGGCGGTGGCGCGCTCGCTGTCGATGCCGCGCGCCGAGGAATTGGTGCAAACGTGGCGGCAGCAGGCGCGTGAGGTCCGCCGACTGCACGAGAAGCTGTTCTACCGGCCACTGTTGTCCGCCGTGGCCCAGTTGCCCGGCGACGAAGCCAAGCTGAGCCCCACCGCGGCGCTGGCCCGCCTGCAAGCTCTCGGCTACACCGACCCGGCCGGCGCGCTGCGACACATCGAAGCTCTCACCACCGGCGTGTCCCGTCGGGCCGCCATCCAGCGCACCTTGCTGCCGGTCCTGCTGGGATGGTTCGCCGACGCACCGGAACCCGACACCGGGCTGGCCGGGTTCCGCCAGGTCAGCGACGCGCTCGGTACGTCGCCGTGGTATCTGCGCATGCTGCGTGACGACGGGGCCGCCGCCGAACGGATGGCCCGAGTCCTGGCGTCGGGGCGCTACGCGACCGAGTTGCTGCTGCGAGCTCCGGAGTCGGTGGCGATGCTCGGCAACAACGCCGAACTTCGCCCGCGGGAACGCGAACCGCTGGAACGCGAGGTCATCGCCGGGGTGCAGCGCCACGACGACCCCACGGCCGCCATCGGCGTCGTCCGGGCGATGCGGCGGCGGGAGCTGTTCCGGGTGACCGTCGCCGATCTGGTGGGCGAGATCGAGGTCGACGAGGTCGGCGCCGGGCTGACCGCCATCGCCGAGGCCACCCTCGCCGGTGCGATGTCTGCGGCGATCCGATCGGTCGAGGCCAGCCGGGGTACGGCGCTGCCGACTCGACTGGCGGTGGTGGCCATGGGCCGCCTGGGCGGGCGCGAGATGGGCTACGCCTCCGACGCCGACGTGCTGTTCGTCCATTCTCCCCGGCCCGACGCGGACGAGGAGGAGGCGGCCGACGCTGCGCTGGCGGTGGCCAACGAGATGACCCGGCTGCTGGCGTTGCCGTCGCCGGAGCCGTCGCTGACCGTCGACGCGGCGTTGCGTCCCGAGGGACGACAAGGACCGTTGGTCCGGACC